>JASBTO010000259.1 GCA_030148365.1 Kangiellaceae bacterium | reverse complement strand
GCGTGCACGGCGGCCACAAAGTCACCGCTTCGGGAACATAACAGTACCGGCAGACAATCTGCAGTGAGTACTGCGCAAATGTGCCCGCTTTCGGTGCTGAACACGGCGTCGGCCTCCGGGGCCTCACTAAGGTACTGTCCGGCTTCGACGACATCGGTCCCATGCACCTGATTCAGCCAACAGGGCTCGGCAGGAAGATCGGCCGCTTCTTGCAGTTGTTGGCGGTTGGCGTCGACCTTGCCAGGCTCGTCGCCGACATGGCTGCCCAGGTTGAAACTGGAGTAGGCTCCGGAACTGTGCCCCCCCTGACGGGTCGTGATCAGTGCCCTGACATTCGGTGGCGAGGGCCACTGCGGAATGATCAGATTATTGGCTGTCATGGTGCTGCCGATTACGCCGCAGGCTACTGATCAGGGTTTCCAGATCTTCCGGCAATGGCGCCTGCCACTCCATTGACTCTCCGGTAACCGGATGCTCAAGCCCCAACAGGCTTGCGTGCAGTGCCTGCCGACGAAAACGGTGCAGGCAACGGGTCAACGCCTCCGTGCGCTGTCCGGGCAAATGAAAACGCCCGCCATAGACGGGATCGCCGACCAGTGGATGCTTGATATAGGCCATATGCACCCGGATCTGGTGGGTGCGACCGGTTTCAAGCCGAACTTTCAGATGACTGTGGTCGAGATACTTCTCCACGACCCGATAATGAGTAACGGCCGGCTTGCCGGAAGGCACCACCGCCATTTGCGTGCGCTTGGTGCCATGGCGTCCGATTGGCGCATCGACCGTGCCTCCTGCCACCATTTGCCGGTGAACAACACAGTCGTATTCGCGGGTAAATTCGCGGGCCTGCAATTTTGCCACCAGATGATGGTGGGCCGACAGGGTACGCGCCACGACCAGCAGGCCGGTAGTATCCTTGTCAATGCGATGCACAATACCGGCCCGGGGTACCGTTGCCAGTTCGGGGGCATAATGCAACAGGGCATTGACCAGTGTACCGGCGCGGTTACCGACAGCGGGATGAACGACCAGATCCGCCGGTTTGTTGATAATCAGCAAGTGCTCGTCCTCGTAGACGATTTCAAGGTCAATCGGCTCTGGTTGCCACTCGCCCTCGTCCTGAAGTTCCGCGTCAACCTCGACACGCTCGGTACCGGCAAGCTTGTAACGGGTCCTGTCCATAACCTCACCATCAAGGGTGACGCAGCCGGACTTGATCCACTGTTGGAGCCGCGCCCTTGAATAATCCGGAAAGGCTGCCGCCAGGGCCGCATCAAGTCGCTGGCCGTTATCAGTCAATGCGAACTCGTGGCTGAATTGAATTTTTTTGACGCTCATGATGTCCTACCTAATAATTTCTGGCCGCCCAATTGCGGGTTATGTAGAATTGGGCAACATTTTTACTCGACCGGTATAAACCAGATCCTATGATGCTAAGAACTCTTGCGATAGGCCTTATCGCCGCCAGCCTGCTGACAGGCTGCGCTGGCTCCAAAAAACAGGAAGACATCGAGCTGCAACAACAAAACGCGCAGGAACTGTATGACTCTGCCAAAACAGCACTGAGGACAGGTAATTATCCGTCAGCGATCAAGAAACTGGAAGCACTGGACAGCCGGTTTCCTTTCGGCCCCTACTCGCAACAGGCACAAATGGACCTGATCTACGCCTACTTCAAAAGCAATGACGCCGATTCTGCCCTGGCACTCGCCGACCGGTTTATCCGTCAGAATCCGCGTCACCCGAATCTGGACTACGTCTATTACATGCGCGGACTGGTCAACTACGGCGAAGAGGTCGGGTTGCTCCGCGATGCACTTGCCGCTGATTTATCCGAGCGTGATAACAGTAATGCCCGCCAGTCATTCAAGGATTTTTCAGAACTGGTCAGCCTCTTTCCGCAAAGCAAATACGCCGAAGACGCCAGATTGCGCATGGTCCACCTGCGCAACCGTCTGGCCGACTATGAATTGCACGTCGCTCGATATTACATGCAGCGCCAGAGTTATATGGGCGCCGTCAATCGGGCCAAATATGTGGTCGAGCACTTTCCGAAAACCCCGGCCGTGCCCGACGCTCTGAATCTGATGATCAGCGCCTACGACCTGCTGGATCTGCCCGAGCTGGCAGAAGAAAGTCGACGGGTACTCAAGCTGAACTTCCCCGACTACCGCGGCCGGATCGATTAAACCTGCGGGGCCCTGTTACAGGGCCTCTTCGTTTTCCTCGCCGGTCCTGATGCGGATAACCTGCTCGATGGTTGTCACGAATATCTTGCCGTCGCCAATCTTGCCCGTCCGGGCAATCTCGGTGATGGCTTCCAGGCAGGCCTCAAGCATGTCATCCCGCACCACGACTTCCACTTTTGCCTTGGGCAGAAAATCCACCATGTATTCCGCGCCCCGATAAAGCTCGGTGTGGCCCTTCTGACGGCCAAACCCCTTGACCTCGGTCACCGTCATACCGTTGACCCCCAGCTCACTGAGCGCTTCCCGGACATCGTCCAGTTTGAAGGGTTTGATGATGGCTTCTATCTTCTTCATGACAACTTTGATGACTCCCGGATTTACTGTTTGAATTGTCGGCCAAATCCCGACGTGATCGGGTATCGACGATCCCGGCCGAAAGCCCGACGGCTGATTCTGACGCCAGGCGGTGCCTGACGACGTTTGTGTTCGTTGATATCCACAAGCCGCATGACCTGACGGACGTCCGCTTCGGCATACCCCTCGGCTACCATTTCTTCCAGGCTCAGATCCCTGACGATATAGCAGTCAAGTATACCGTCCAGTACCGGATAAGGCGGCAGATTATCCTCATCTTTCTGATCCGGTGCCAACTCGGCACTGGGCGGCCGGGTAATGACACGCTCGGGAATGACTATCGCCTGACGGTTACGGTATTTCGCCAACCGGTAAACGAGGGTTTTGGGCACATCCTTGAGGACATCAAAGCCACCCGCCATATCGCCATACAGGGTCGAGTAACCCACGGCGACTTCAGACTTGTTACCGGTGGTCAGCACCAGTTCGCCGAACTTGTTGGACATCGCCATCAGGAGGGTACCACGGCAACGGGCCTGTATGTTCTGCTCGGCAATATCCGGCTCCCGACCGTCGAAATGGGGCTGGAGGGCAGCCATAAAGGCATCGTAAATCTCTTCAATAGGAACGATTTCGAAGCTGCAACCGAGGCTCTGGGCTTCTTCCCGGGCATCTTCAATACTGATATCGGCGGTATAGTGAAAAGGCATCATGATCGCCCGGACCCGTTCAGGTCCCAGCGCGTCGACGGCCACCGCCAGGGTCAGGGCCGAGTCGATGCCGCCGGACAGCCCCAACAATACGCCGGGAAACCCGTTCTTTTGCACATAGTCGCGGACCCCCAATACCAGCGCCTGATAAACATCGGCTTCCTCGGTGACGATCTCCGGCCGGTAGTCTTCGCCACTCAGATTGCCATGCTCATCCACCTCAACATAGCCGAAGTCAGTAGAGAAGGCGCTGGCCTGCCAGATTTGCCGGCCCTTGTCATCGAAAGCCATTGAGCGGCCATCGAACACCAGTTCATCCTGACCACCGACCTGATTGACATAAACGATGGGTAGCCCGCTTTCCCGGGAACGGGACGCGACCTGCGCGGCACGGATCTTTTCCTGGCCATAGTGATAGGGTGAGGCATTGGGACTGACAATCAGCTGCGCGCCCTGTGACCTGGCTGAGGCAACCGGCTCCTCGAACCAGAGATCCTCGCAGATAACCAGACCGACTCGGACTCCCTTGATATCCACCACCAGGGGTTCACGGCCGGCAGTAAAGTAGCGCTTTTCGTCGAACACGGAATAATTGGGCAGGCAATGCTTGTGATAGGTGCCGATCACCCGCCCATCATGAAGCACAGACGCGGAGTTGTAGATGACGTGGTCGCCCCGCTCCGGATGGCCGATCACCACGTGCAGATCACCGCTGGCCTCGGCAATGGCTGTCAGCGCGTCGCCAACCAGATAATGCAAATCCTTGCGCAACAAAAGATCTTCTGGCGGATAGCCACAAATAGCCAGTTCGGAAAAGACCACAAGATCCGCAGACTTGTCCGCGCGGATTCTTTCAATCGTCTCAATAATTTGCCGACAATTGCCTTTGATATCACCAACTGTATAGTTGAGCTGGGCAAGACAAATTCGCATGGTCCGAAAGTAACAGGGAAGATTTTTCGGCTATTGTCCGGTAATTCAGGCCAGGAAGCAAAAATTACCGTGTCGGGCACGGCTCTGTTGCATGTGCCTGGCCTTGATACTAGGATGAGCCCAACCTTTTCTGACGGGATCAACGCACCCATGGTGTCAGTTTCCGGCAATTCCAGTCACTACCACTGGAATCACCTGCGTTTTTACTGTTTTTTCCGCTTGCTGGTCAGCATCAGTCTGGTTGCCATTCTGTATCTGCATGTCCCCGTTGAAGCCGATGAGCGAAGCCAGCTATTCGGCAATATCAGCCTGCTGTATTTGCTGTTTGCCCTGGTGATGCTGGTGCTGTCTTTCATACAGATAGGTTTTCCTGCCCAGGTTACCGGGCAGGTTCTGAGTGATATCTTCATTATCAGTCTGCTGACCTGGCTGGCGGGCAGTATTGGTGCCGGGATTAGTCTGTTACTCGCGGTCAATGCCACGGCCGGCATCATACTGTTACGCAAACAAGCCGGCATGGCATTTGCGATCATCGCCAGTATATCCCTGATAAGCATCAACATATTTCTTGGCGACACTAATCCCAGCGCCGGCGATGCTGCCCGCACAGGCTTTCTCGTTGCCGCCATTCTGGCCACTTCCCTGCTGGCTCTGATCCTGGTCCGCAGGCTCCAGGAAACCGAAGCGCAAGCCAGCACCAATCTGGCCTCTCTGGAAAGTATGGAGCGCCTGAACAGTCTGATCATCGACAAAATGAACCGCGGCGTGATAGTCGTGGATTCGGAGGAGCAGGTACGTTTCATTAATCAGTCCAGCTGGTATGCGCTGGATCTGCCCGAGAGTCCCCGTAACCGGAAGATTTCCCGATTGCATCCCGGACTCGCACAACAACTGACCACCTGGCGAGCCAATGAAT
>JASBTO010000252.1 GCA_030148365.1 Kangiellaceae bacterium | reverse complement strand
TTCCAGGTAACGGGCAATTATATCGACTTCGAGGTTAACTTGCGCCCCCGGCCGGTAATCTCCGGCGATGGTTTCCTGCAGCGTGTGGGGCACCAGATTGATTTCGAAGCGATCCTGGTCGACCCGGTTCACCGTCAGGCTGGTGCCATCGATAGAGATAGAGCCCTTGCCGGCAATATACTTCTGCAGGTCCGCCGGCGCCCGGAACAGGAAGCGCACCGAGCGCGCGTCCTCCCGGCGCTCAAGTACTTCGCCGATACCGTCAACATGGCCGCTGACCATATGGCCACCCAATCGGGCGCCGGCACGCAGCGCTTTTTCCAGATTGACAGGCTGACCCGGTGCATATTGGCGCCAGGTCGTACAATCCAGGGTCTCCACCGAAACGTCGGCGCCAAAGGACTGATCGTCAAATTCAACGACGGTCAGGCAGACGCCATTGCAAGCAATGCTGTCGCCGAGTTTGACGTCCGCCAGGTCGAGCTTGCCGACCGTGATTCGGACCCGCCAGTCATCGCCCCGCGGCTCGATAGTCGCGATCTCGCCGATCGCTTCGACAATACCGGTGAACATCAGCGCTTGCCCCCCTTGTCGACCACAGCCGGCTGGTAGGTCAGGCGGATATCGTTGCCCACCATACGTATGTCTTGCAGTTCCAGCGGTTTTGCCTTTGCCATCGTCGAAATCTCCGGCATGTGTAACAATCCCTGGGCACTGCTGCCCATCAGTTTCGGGGCCATGTAGACCACCAGTTCATCAATGAGGTTGGCGCGGAAAAAGGAACCGGCCAACAGGGGCCCCGCCTCAACCAATAACTCGTTGACGCCGGCTTCAGCCAGGCGGGCAACCAGTGCCTGCAGATCGATATGCCGATCGGAGCAGGCAATCGGTACCTGCTCGACGTCTTTGGGCAGGGCAACCTTCCCCCAGCTGTCCGCGTCCACGACCCACCAGGCTTTGCCGGGGGCGGTAAATAACCGGTTTTTCAATGGCGCCTTCTGGCGCGTATCCAGCAGGATCCGCAGCGGCTGCTCAAAATCCTTGAGATTGAACCCGGGTTGCTGTTCAAGCCAGTCATCAAAGCGTACGTTCAGGCTCGGGTCATCCGCCTTGAGCGTGCCTGTACCAGTCACAATGGCTCCATGGCGGGCCCTCAAACGCTGCACATCCTGACGTGCCTCGGCACTGGTGATCCACTTGCTCTCGCCCGTGGCCATGGCGGTGCGGCCATCCACGCTCATGGCCATCTTGCAGGTGACAAAGGGTCGCTGCTTGCGCATGCGACTGAAAAATCCGCGGTTGAGCCGTTCGGCTTCTGCGGCCAGCAGTCCTGACTGGCACGGGATCCCCGCCGCCTCCAGCCGTGCCATGCCCTGTCCCGCCACCCGGGGATTGGGATCCTTCGTGGCGCAGACCACGCGCCTGACGCCCGCCTTGACCAGCGCGTCGGCACAGGGGGGCGTGCGCCCGTAATGGCTGCAGGGTTCGAGCGTGACATAGGCGGTCGCGCCCCTGGCAGCTCTGCCGGCCTTGGCGAGCGCGTTAACTTCCGCATGATGACTGCCGGTCTTGCGATGCCAGCCCTCACCAACAATGGTTTCGCCTCTGGCCAGCACGCACCCCACCATGGGATTGGGCCGGGCGGTATAGCGGCCCAGCGCGGCCAGTTGCAGGGCGCGCGCCATCATGGCGTTGTCGGTGGCGGAAAAGCTCATGGGCTACTGGTCTTTCAGATCAGCCAGGTTTTTCTGAGCGGAGTGTAATTTGTCGATCTCTTCCCGGAAGGCGTTGACGTCCTGGAAGCGGCGATACACGGAGGCGAAGCGTACATAAGCCACTTCGTCGAGGGCCTTGAGGGCTTCCATGACCTGTTCGCCGATGACTGATGCCGCCACTTCCCGCTCACCGGTGGCCCGCAGATAGGACTTGATGCGGCTGATGGCGTTCTCCAGGGATTCGGCGCTGACCGGACGTTTCTCGACGGCCCGGGTAATGCCGGCCCGCAGTTTGTCCTCATCAAAAGGTTGCCGCGTGCCATCACTTTTTATGACCCGGGGCATGACCAGTTCCGCCGACTCGAAAGTCGTAAAACGCTCACCGCACGCACTGCATTCGCGGCGCCGACGCACCTGGCCACCATCGGCGACCAGCCGCGAATCAATGACCCGGGTATCGTGGTGACTGCAAAAAGGGCAATGCATGACGCGCCTCCGTTAATCCGTTATCGGGCCGCTTACTGATAGACAGGAAAGCGTGCGGTCAATTCGAGAACCTTGTCTTTGGTTGCCGCGATCACTGACTCATTGTCCAAATCATCGAGTATGTCGCAGATCCATCCCGCCAACTCGCGCACTTCGTCTTCACCGAAGCCCCGGGTGGTCACTGCCGGCGTGCCCATGCGCAAACCGCTGGTCACAAATGGGGAACGGGGTTCCCCCGGCACGGTATTCTTGTTGACGGTAATATTGGCCTTGCCGAGCGCCGCTTCCGCATCCTTGCCGGTCATGTCCTTGTCAATCAGATCGACGAGGAAAAGATGATTGTCGGTGCCCCCGGAGACAATCTTGTAGCCCCGCTCCATGATGACCTCCACCATGGCCCGGGAGTTTTTCAGAACCTGCGCCTGGGTGGCCTTGAATTCATCAGACAGGGCTTCCTTGAAGGCGACCGCCTTGGCAGCGATGACGTGCATCAGGGGACCACCCTGCCCGCCCGGGAACACCGCTGAATTGAATTTCTTTTGCAGGTCCGGGTTAGCGCGCGCGAGAATCACTCCGCCGCGCGGCCCGGCCAGGGTCTTGTGGGTCGTGGAACTGACGACATCTGCGTAGGGCACCGGGTTGGGATAAAGACCCGCGGCAATGAGGCCGGCGACATGGGCCATATCCACAAAGAGATAAGCACCGACCTTGTCGGCGATGTCCCGGAATCTGGCCCAGTCTATTACCCGCGAGTAGGCCGAAAATCCGGCGATGATCATTTTCGGCTTGTGTTCGAGCGCCAGGGCTTCGACCTGCTCGTAGTCGATATACCCGTCGCTGTCCACTCCATACTGAACGGCGTTGTACAACTTGCCGGAGAAGTTGACCTTCGAACCATGCGTCAGGTGACCGCCTTCCGACAGGTTCATACCGAGGATCGTGTCACCGGGTTCCA
>JASBTO010000244.1 GCA_030148365.1 Kangiellaceae bacterium | reverse complement strand
GCGGACTGAATCAGAAAAACGAAGGGTCCGGAGCTGCCATCCATGATCGGCACTTCCGGCGCTGACACGTCAATGTAGGCATTGTCGATGCCGAGGCCAGCCATTGCCGAAAGCAGATGCTCCACTGTAGATATCCGCACGCCATCCTTGACCAGACAGGTAGATAAAGTGGTATCACCGACGTTTTCCGGGATCGCTGCGATTTCAACGGCAGGTTCCAGATCCACGCGACGAAAGACCACTCCGGTATTGACCGGCGCCGGGCGCAAGGTCAGATACACTTTCTCACCGGTATGCAGGCCAACACCTGTAGCGCGGATAGCGGTCTTGAGTGTACGTTGTCTAATCATAATTTTCTCCGGTCTCAGACCGCGGAAATGCTGGCTTTGTTGCCGATCCTCAAGGGGGGGCTAGCCAAAATTTTCGCGAATCTTAACACAAACTAACAGTTGTTTGAATTTTTTTTGACCATTTTCTGACCGTTCCATGAAGCCTTCTCCACGGCGATCCGGGGTGATTTCCAACAGCCTACTCCTTGTTAACTGAATGCAGGGTGAATTGTGCAGTGCCCGACACCATCCCGGCGAAGGGGGTGCCGGCACAAGGCCGGGCACTGCCCAAAACAAACCCGTTACTTCACCCTGACGGTGTGTCTGGCCGAGCCAGAATTCCGACAGGGTTTGGCACCGCCGCTGGCGGCCACGCCCGGCTCAGTCGGCCTGCTTGCGCAGGAAGGCCGGAATATCCAGATAATCCAGATCCGAACCCACCGCCTGTTTCTGGCTACTGCCCGCCTGGTTGCGGATAACGGTCGGGCGGTCCAGCTCGTTGTAGTCCGGGCTGCCATCGGCTTTGCGGGTGGCGTTGGCCACCAGACGCACCGGCTTGTCTTCTTCCCGGCCAAGACCGGTTGCCACCACGGTGACCCGCAACTCATCTTCCAGCGTGTTGTCGATAGCGGTACCGACAACCACGGTGGCGTCATCGTGGGCAAAGGCATTGACCACTTCCATCACTTCGGCGTACTCGTCGATAGTCATGTCTTCGTTGGCGGTCACGTTGACCAGTACACCCCGGGCGCCGGACAGATCGACATCTTCAAGCAGCGGGCTGGCGACAGCGATATTGGCCGCTTCCCTGGCCCGATCCTCGCCCTTGGCGCGACCGGATCCCATCATTGCCCGGCCCTGCTCGGCCATTACGGTACGCACGTCGGCAAAGTCGACGTTAATCAGACCCGGAGAGGTGATCAGTTCGGCAATGCCCTGAACCGCGCCGTGCAGTACTTCATTGGCGGCGCTGAAGGCTTTGGTCATGGACACACCCTTGAACTGGGTGAGCACCTTGTCGTTGGGAACGATAATCAGGGAATCGACCCATTTGCGCAGCTCCTCGATACCCTGCTCCGCCATTTGCATGCGCTTCTTCTTTTCAAAGAAGAAGGGCTTGGTGACCACCGCGACGGTCAGGATACCCATTTCCTTGGCGACTTCGGCGACCACGGGCGCGGCGCCGGTGCCGGTGCCACCGCCCATGCCGGCGGTGATAAACACCATGTCGGCACCTTCGAGCGCTTCACCGATGCGATCCCGATCTTCGAGAGCGGCCTGACGGCCAACTTCCGGATCAGCGCCCGCGCCGAGGCCGCGGGTCAGGTTGTTGCCCATCTGCAAGGCGGTGCGGGCCGATGAAGCCGACAATGCCTGGGCATCTGTGTTGGCGCAGATAAATTCCACACCGTCGATATTCGCCGATACCATGTGCTCGACAGCGTTTCCGCCACCACCACCGACACCGACAACCTTGATAACCGCGCTGTTCTGACAGTTATCGACCAGTTCAAACATGTTAGGCATTTTCCTTTCCCCTTCAGTTGCTAACGTTTAACACACAAGTTTGTAAAAAAATGGATATTCAGAATCCGCCGAACCAGCTCTTCATACGCTTGAGCATGGCGGCGAATCCCCCCTTGCGCAGTTCACGATGGTGATTGTGACCCTGCTGCTTTCCGTAAATCAGTAGTCCGACGCCCGTGGCGTAGACCGGATTTCTGACCACATCCACGAGGCCGGAGATATGCTGGGGTACGCCACTGCGTACCGGCATGTGAAAGACTTCTTCAGCCAGTTCCAGCAGGCCTTCCATCTTGGAAGCGCCGCCGGTGAGTACCACCCCGGCTGCCATCAGGTCTTCAAATCCGCTGCGACGGATTTCGGCATGGATGAGTTCGAACAATTCGTTGTAACGCGGCTCGACCACGTCGGCGAGGGTCTGCCGGGACAGCCGGCGGGAGCCTCTGTCTCCGACCCCCGGCACTTCGATGGTTTCTTCCATCGAGGTCAATTGGCGCAGCGCGCAGGCGTACTGGATCTTGATTTCCTCGGCATGCTTGGTCGGCGTGCGCAACGCCACGGCGATGTCATTGGTGACCTGATCACCGGCAATAGGAATGACCGCCGTGTGGCGGATGGCACCGTCGGTAAAGATGGCAATGTCCGTGGTACCGCCGCCGATATCCACGAGGCAGACACCGAGTTCCTTTTCGTCATCGGTGAGCACCGCGTAACTGGACGCAAGCTGCTCGAGAATGACATCGGCGGCATCAAGACCGCAGCGGGCGACGCACTTGATGATGTTCTGGGCGGCACTGACGGCACCGGTCACCATGTGTACCTTGGCTTCGAGACGCACGCCGGACATGCCGACCGGCTCGCGGATGCCTTCCTGGTTATCGATAATGAATTCCTGCGGCAGTATGTGCAGGATCTTCTGATCCGCGGGGATAGCCACGGCCTTGGCCGCATCGATCACCCGCTCGACGTCGGACGGCGACACCTCGTTATCCTTGATCGCGACGATGCCGTGGGAGTTGAGAGACTTGACGTGGCTGCCGGCAATTCCGGCATAGACCGAATGGATCTGGCAACCGGCCATCAGCTCGGCCTCCTCTACCGCACGCTGAATAGAGGCGACCGTTGACTCGATATTTACTACCACGCCCTTCTTGAGTCCCCGCGACGGATGGGAACCCAGTCCGATAATGTCGACCTGACCGTCTCCAGTGACTTCCCCCACAATGGCCACCACCTTGCTGGTCCCGATGTCGAGACCCACGATGAGGCGTTTTTCCGGCGTTTTTACCATGATTCCGCTTCTCTTCTGGTTGCGTTCAAATTTGTCATTGTCCTGCCAGCTCCTGTTCCGGGTCCGTCCGCCAGCTTACGGCCAGTCCCGTGTCGTAGCGCAGATCCACGTAATCGAGCGGGGCATCTTTCTGTTCCAGAATATGGCCGTACAGACTTGCAAATCGCTGCAGGCGGCGATGCTTGTCATGATTACCGAGACGCAGCTGCAAGCCGTTGTCCAGGGTGATATTGAGGGCCCCGCGCGCGCTGACGTCGAGTCTTGCCAGGTTGAGTCCGGTCGGGCCCAAAGCCGCTTTCAGTCGGGGCAGTTGCGCCACCAGTTCCGCCGCTTCCCGCTCCGGGCCGTTGATCCGGGGCAGACCCGTGCCGGTGACGGGCAGCACCGGATAAAAGATGTCGCCATCCGGACTCAGAACACCCGTGTCGCCGTACAGGGCCATCGCCTGCTGCTCCTCGACCGCGACCCAAAGCTCGTCCGGCCAGACCCTGCGCAGTGAAACGCTGCGCACCCAGGGCAAGGCGGTAAAGGCTTTCATGGTCGCTTCCAGATCGATGGTGAAAAAACCACGATCTTCAATTTCCAGCAAAGCTGCCTGCAACATTTCCGGCTTTACGTGGCTCGCTTCCGGCGCGAGCACGACCTGCCGGATCGGAAACCGGCTGTTCAGATTGATACGCTCCAGTCCTACCACCACCGCGACCAGACCCGCCATGGCCAGGGTGACCAGCATTAACCGTTTCAAGGCCCGGCCGATGCGCGCTGCCGTTGTCGTCATCCGGGCGCCGATGCCGGACATTCCGGTGTTGTGGCGCTGTTTCTGCTTGCGGGATGCCATGCGGGTCATGAGTTTGACCTCCGCGCGGAATCGAGTATTTCCAGCACCAGATCGGTAAAGGACAGTCCGGCCTGCCGGGCGGCTTTCGGCACCAGACTGGTTTCGGTCATGCCCGGCACCGTGTTGGCCTCGATCAGGTAAAACTCGCCGGTCACAGTGTCCCGCAGAAAGTCGACCCGTCCCCAGCCCTCGCAACCGAGCGCCCGGAAGGCGTCCCCGGCCAGTTTGCCTATCGCGGCTTCGTCATCGGCGCTGAGGCCGGAGGGGCAGAAATACCGGGTCTCGGTAGACTCGTATTTGGCCTGATAGTCATAGAATTCGTTGGCGGGCTGAATTCGCACCGACGGCAACACCCTGTCGCCAAGAATGGTCACGGCGTATTCCTCGCCCTGGATCCAGCGTTCGATCAGAATCTCGTTATCGTGGTTCGCGGCTCTGGCCAGTGCCGCCGGCAGTTCATCCGCGCTATTGACCTTGCTAATCCCGACACTCGAGCCTTCGTGTACCGGCTTGACGATCAACGGCAACCCGAGGCGCTCGATAATCGCCTGGCGGTTTTCATCGGTCTGTTGATCCTGGCTGCGGATCAGCGCGAACTCCGCGGATTTCAGACCCAGGGCCTGCCACACGAGTTTGGTGCGCAACTTGTCCATCGCCAGTGCCGACGCCTGCACCCCACTGCCGCTGTAGGGCACCTGCATCCATTCGAGCAGCGCCTGGATCAGGCCGTCTTCGCCGCCCCGTCCATGCAGCGCAATCAGTGCGCAGTCAAAGTGTTTGAGGGTCTGCAGATCATCGCTCTGCGGATCCACCGGGTGGGCGTCCACGCCGGCATCCGTCAGCGCCTTGAGCATCGCCTGACCGGAATTGAGGGAGACCTCGCGCTCGGCCGACAGACCGCCGAGCAGCACTGCCACCTTGCCGTAAGCGTGGGTGCGCTCAGTCATGATTCGCACCTCCGTCGGATTCCGACTGGGCCAGCAGTTCCGGATTTTCAGACCAGTCCGGCGCCAGTTTGCCGATGTCACCGGCACCCTGGGTGAGCAGGATATCGCCATCCCGGAGCAAACCTTGCAGTACCGGTGGCAACTCTTCGGGAGCGCTGACAAATACCGGTTCGGTTTGGCCGCGGGCCCGAATACTGCCACACAGGGAGCGGCTGTCCGCACCCGGAATTGGCGTTTCGCCTGCGGGATAGACTTCCAGCACCAGCAGCAGGTCCACCTGGGACAGCACCGACACGAAATCTTCATAGAGATCCCGGGTACGGGTGAAGCGATGGGGCTGATAGACCATGACCAGCCGGCGCTCCGGCCAGCCGCTGCGGATCGCGGCAATGGTCGCCTCGACTTCGCTCGGATGATGGCCATAGTCGTCGAACAGGGTGACGCTGCCGTCGCTGATTGGCAGTTCGCCGTAGGCCTGAAAGCGACGGCCGATGCCGCCAAATTCAAGCAGCGCGGTCTGGATTGCCTGATCACTGACGCCGTCTTCGGTCGCCACGGCAATAGCCGCGAGGGCATTGAGCACGTTGTGGCGGCCCGGCAGGTTCAGGGAAACGTCCAAAAGACCGCCCCGATCCCGCCTCGCGACCTTGAAGTGGCTGACGGCACCCTGCTGGACAAAATCGAGCGCCCGGCAATCCGCTTTTTCAGAAAAACCGTAGGTCAGCACCGAGCGGCTTACGTCAGGAATGATGTCAGCGACATTGTCGTCGTCGATACACATGACCGCGAGCCCGTAGAAAGGCAGGTTGTGCAAAAACTGGATGAAGCTCTGTCGCAAGTTGGCAAAGTCGCCGCCGTAGGTCTCCATGTGGTCGGCGTCAATATTGGTGACGACCGCCACCATCGGCTGCAAATGCAGGAAGGAGGCATCGCTCTCGTCCGCCTCGGCGATGAAGAAGCGGCTGGTGCCCAGCCGGGCATTGGTGCCCGCACTGTTCAGAAGGCCACCGATCACGAAGGTCGGGTCCATGCCACCTTCGGCAAAGATGCTGGCAATCAGGCTGGTGGTTGTGGTCTTGCCGTGGGTGCCGGCGATCGCGACCCCGTGGCGAAAACGCATCAGCTCCGCGAGCATTTCCGCCCGTGGCACCACCGGAATGCGACGGTTGCGGGCTGCCGCAATTTCCGGATTGGTTTCCGGGATCGCCGTGGATACCACCACGACATCAGCACCGAGTACGTTATTGGCGCGATGGCCGGCACTGATCTCGGCGCCGAGGCCGGTCAGGCGCTCGGTGACCTTGTTCTGCGCCATGTCCGAACCGCTCACCTGATAGCCAAGATTGAGCAGTACTTCGGCGATACCGCACATGCCTGCACCCCCGATGCCGACAAAATGGATGCGTCGGATGCGGCGCATTTCCGGTACTTCCCGGACCAGTCCCCGCTGCGCGGAACCGGGTTTCTGATCCATCGGAAATTTACTCATGCCAGATCTCCTTTGGCCAGTTGCCGGCATACTTCTGCAACCCGACCGGCGGCGTCGGGACGCGCCAGCGCGCGGGCACGTTGGCCCATTTCCAGACAACGGGTCCGATCCAGGCCCGCAAGATAATCGGCCAGTGACCCGGCGGACAGTTCCTGTTGGGACCAGACGCGGGCGGCCCCGGCATTGCTCAGGAAGCGGCCGTTGGCGCTCTGGTGATCGTCAACGGCATAGGGATAAGGCACCAGCACGGAGGCAATGCCGACGGCGGTAATCTCCGCCACGGTCAGGGCGCCGGCCCGGCAAATCACCAGATCGGCCCACTTGTAGGCTGTCGCCATATCGTCAATAAACTCGACGACCTGATAGCGCTCGGTATCGAGGTCAAGTTGCCGGCAAACCTCGCCCATGCGGTCGGCCTTGCCGGCGCCGGCCTGATGCCGGACCACAAAGCTGCCTTCCGGCAACCGGGCAATGGCTTCCGGCACAACCTGATTCAGCGCGACCGCGCCACGGCTGCCGCCAAGCACCAGCAGACGCAGCGGACCTTTGCGGTCTCTGCTGCGCTGCTCCGGTGGTGCAAGGGACTGCAACTCCGCGCGTACCGGATTGCCGGTGGTCTCGGCTGCGTCGCCGAAAGCGCCGGGAAAACCCTGCAGGGTCTTGGTGGCCAGTTTGTGCAAGTAACGGTTGGTCATTCCGGCGATAGCATTCTGTTCATGAATCACCAGCGGACAGCCGGCGAGTCGCGCGGCGAGTCCGCCGGGCCCGGAGGCAAAGCCGCCCATACCGAGGGCGACGTCGGGGCGCACCCGCCGGAATATCTTGCGGGCCTGCCAGATAGCGGAAACCAGTTTCAGTGGCGCGCTCAGCAAGGCCGCCCGCCCCTTGCCCCGCAAGCCGGTGATCGGCAACAGGGACATCTCGATATCGTGACGGGGCACCAGTTGTTGTTCGAGACCGCCTTTGGCCCCGAGCCAATGAGCCTGCCAGCCCTCGGCGCGCAGCTTTTCCGCCACCGCCAGTGCCGGGAAGATATGACCGCCGGTACCGCCGGCCATGAGCATGATCACGGGAGCGTCAGGCAGTGACATGAGCGCCTCCCCGGGTTTTCGCCAATGCGGCTTCCTTCTGGCGGGATTCGAAATCGACGCGCAGTAAAATCGCGGCGGCGACACAGGTTACAATCAGGCTGTTGCCGCCATAGGAGACAAACGGCAGGGTCAGACCCTTGGTGGGCAAGGCGCCACTGGCCACGCCCATATTGATCAGCGCCTGCAGGCTCAGCCAGAAACCGAACCCGTAGGCGAGATAGGCAGCAAAATAATGCTCCATCAGCAATGCCCGACGGCCGATTTTCATCGCCCGGACAAAAATGATGGCAAACAGGACCAACACCAGCGCGACGCCGACAAAGCCCAGTTCCTCGGCGAGTACCGCCATGACAAAATCCGTGTGGGCTTCGGGCAGATAGGACAGTTTCTGGACACTGTTGCCGAGGCCTTCGCCAAACCACTGTCCGCGACCAAAGGCAATCAGGGACTGCACCAGCTGGTAACCGCTGCCGAACTGATCCGCCCAGGGGTCGACAAAACTGATCAGCCGCTGGAACCGGTAAGGCTCGGCCACCGCAATCAGGCCCATGACCAGCGTGACCAGCCCGGAGAGTGCGATGAATTGCCACAGGCTCGCACCGGCCAGAAACAACATGGCCAGACAAGTGGCGACGATCACCGCCGCGGCACCGAAATCCGGTTGTTGCAGCAGCAAGCCCACGATCAGACCGATAATGACGAGGGGCTTCATGAAGCCCCGGATTTGGGTCTGCAATTCATCGGAGCGGCGCACCAGATAACCGGCCAGGTAAGTGATGATGCAGAACTTCATGATTTCCGACGCCTGCACCGTGACGGGCCCGAGCAACAACCAGCGCCGGGCCCCGTTGACTTCACGCCCAACCAGCATCACGACGACCAACAGCAAAATGCCGGCCAACAGCAAATAGGGCCCGAAGCTGGACCAGAACCGGGTGTCCAGTTGCAGGGCGACCAGCGCCGCACTGAGCGCGACGAGCAGATAGATGAGATGCCGGTTCACGAAATAGAAGGCGTTGCCCTGCATATGCTGCTCGGAATAGACCAGTGAGCTGGAAGTGACCATCACCACGCCGATACCGATCAGGGTCAGTACGGCGCCGAGCAGCCAGGCATCAAAGCGCAGCTCGTCAAGTGCGAGGGGCATCTGGGTGGCGGCGACGCGGCTCATGCCAGCGCTCCTACGGCATCAATAAAATGCTGGCCGCGTTCGGCATAGTTACGATACATGTCCAGACTGGCACAGGCCGGTGACAGCAGCACCAAATCGCCGGATTGCGCGGTCTTTGCCGCAACCTCGACGGCCTGGCGCATGTCTGCCGCCTTCTCGACGGGCGTGGCGGCTGCCAGTGCGGCAATTTTGTCGCCATCCCGCCCCAGGGTAATCAGTTTCCGTAGTCCGCCGAGGGCGTTGCCGAGCACCGACAGATCCGCGCCCTTGGCATCGCCGCCGGCGATCAGGATGATGCGACCGGAGCCCGTGGCGAAACTTTCCAGGGCGGCAAGTGCGGCCCCCGGGTTGGTCGCCTTGGAGTCGTTGATATAACGAACGCCATCGTGTTCGCCGACCCACTGGCAGCGGTGCGGCAGGCCGGGGTAGTCACACAGGGCGTCCAGCACGGCGGTGTCCAGGGCTATGCCGCAGGCGTTGACGAGCGCCAGTGCGGCGCAGGCATTGACCTGGTTATGGCGACCGGCGAGGCGCAGGCGATCGGTGGCGAGCAGTCTTTCAGGCGCCACGGCTTTGTCTTTTCTGCCCCGCACCAGCCAGCTTTGCTCTACGTCATCAAGGATACCGAAATCATTGATGCTCAGCCGGTGCCGCGCTGCGTCCCGGGTGAAGCCGGAGTGTCCGGCGGCTGTAGCCGTTTGTGGCCGGGTCGCTGGATCGTCCAGATTCATGATGCAGTGTTCAGCGTTGCGGTAAATCCGCTGCTTGGCGGCACCGTAACGCGGCATGGTCCCGTAGCGGTCCAGATGATCGTCCGACAGATTCAGTATGGTCGCCACCACGGGCTGCAGAGAGTCGGTGGTCTCGAGCTGGTAGCTCGACAACTCCAGCACGTAGAATTCGGGCTCGGGCTGTTCCAGCAGATCCAGGGCCGGGACGCCGATATTGCCGCCGACCAGAACTTTTGCTCCGCTCGCGGCCACCAGCCGGCCAACCAGATCCGTGACCGTGCTCTTGCCGTTGGAGCCGGTAATCGCAATCACCGGCCTCGCGACTACCCGGGCAAAAATCTCGATATCGCCGATCAGCGGTACGCCGCACTCGCGGGCGGATTCAAGCTCCGGTATCGCCGTATCCAGACCGGGACTGACGATGATGGCAGTGGCGCGATTCAACAAGGTCTGATCCGGTTCGCCCAGACTGACAGTGGCATCGGGGGCAATTTCCTTGAGTTGTTCAAGGCCGGGCGGGTGCATTCGGGTATCCATGACCACAAAGTCCTGGCCCTCGCGCAGGCAATGACGCACGCACGACAAACCGGTCATCCCGAGTCCCAGGATCACCTGATAGTCCTTGTCATGTTTGCTGCCTGTACGCATCTTTGCCAGTTCCTGCTCCTATCGGATTTTCAGGGTTGCCAGGCCAACCAGTACCAGCACTACCGTGATGATCCAGAATCGGACAATCACCCGCGGTTCGGGCCAACCTTTGAGTTCGTAATGATGGTGCAGCGGCGCCATGTTGAAAATCCGCCGACCGGTAATTTTGTAGGACGCGACTTGCAGAATGACCGAGACGGTCTCGATCACAAACACACCGCCCATGATGAACAACACCAGCTCCTGGCGGACAATGACCGCCAACACGCCGAGTGCGGCACCCAGTCCGAGGGCGCCGACATCGCCCATGAAGACCTGGGCGGGATAGGTGTTGAACCAGAGAAAGCCGAGTCCGGCGCCGACAATCGCGCCGCAAAAAATAACCACCTCGCCGGTTCCGGGTACATAGGGTATGGCCAGATAGGTGGCGAAGTTGACGTTACCCGTCAGGTAGGCGAAAAGCCCGAGGGCGCCGGCAACCAGCACCGTCGGTAAAATGGCGAGGCCATCGAGACCGTCGGTCAGGTTGACGGCATTACTGGTGCCGACGATCACAAAGTAGGTCAGCAATATATAAAAGGCGCCGAGGTTGATAGCGACATTCTTGAAAAACGGCACGATCAGTTGGGTCTCTTCCGGCACCTGCGCGGTGTAGAAGAGAAACACCGCAATGGCCAGGCCCGCTACTGACTGCCACAGGTATTTCCAGCGGGCGATCAGCCCCCGGGGATCCTTGCGCACCAGCTTGATGTAGTCATCGACCCAGCCAATGACGCCGAAGGCGGCCATGGTCAGCAGGGCCGCCCAGATAAAGCGGCTGTTGAGTTGTCCCCAGAGCAATGTCGCCACCGCGATGCCGATCAGGATCAGGGCGCCGCCCATGGTTGGGGTGCCGGCCTTTTGCAGATGGGTCTGGGGGCCGTCCTGGCGCACGGTCTGCCCTATCTGGTAGCGGGACAACCGCCGGATCATGCCAGGACCGACCAGCAAGGAAATGGCCAGTGCCGTCAGGACGCTGAGAATGCCTCGCAAGGTCAGGTATTGAAAGACGGCGAAACCCGAGTGGAACTGGGTCAGATATTCAGCCAGCCAAAGTAACATCAGTGCGCGCCCCCCGCGTCAGTGTTTGTCCCGGCGCCGGTTGATGGCGACGCCAATGCCTGCGCGATCTGCTCCATGCGCGCGCTGCGCGATCCCTTGATCAGAATGGTGGTGTCCGGATTGGCCAGAAATTTCAGTTGCTCGATCAAAAACTCGCGCAGGCTGAAATGCATGGCGCCGCCGCCGAAACCCTCGGCCGCCGCCATGGCATGCTGGCCAAGAGTGAACAGCCAGTCGAGGCCGCTCTGCCTCGCATAACTGCCGAGTTCCGTCATCAGTTGGCCCGTGTCCTTGCCGAGTTCCGCCATATCGCCAAGCACCAGTATGCGGCGTCCCGGCAGACTGGCGAGCAAATCGATCGCGGCTCGCACCGAGCCGACATTGGCGTTATAACTGTCATCAATTAGGTGGCATTGGTTCCAGCCCGTCATCGGGTGCAAGCGACCGACCACCGGCGTCAACGCCGCCAGTCCGGCTGCGACCTGTTCCAGGTTGGCGCCAAGGGACACGGCCACGGCGGCTGCGGCCAGCGCGTTGGCGATATTATGGTGCCCGGCCAGCGGCAACCGGATCGGTATTTCACCTGCCGGACTCTGCAACCGGAACCGCGAGCCATCGTGACCGCACAATTCGACATCCGCCGCGCGATAATCGGCGTCGGAATCCAGACCGAATGTCACCAGGGAACCGGCGCCATGATTGTCGCGCCAGGCATCGGCGAACTCGCTGTCCGCATTGATCACGGCCGTCCCTTGTGGGTCAAGCCCCTCGAAGATCTCCGACTTGGCCTGAAAAACGCCGTCAATATCGCCAAAGCCTTCCAGATGAGCCGCGCCAACGTTGGTGATCAGCGCCACTTCCGGCTCGACCATGGCGGTAATGTCGGCGATCTCGCCGGCATGATTGGCACCCATTTCGATCACCGCGAAGTCATGGCCGGCGTTAATTTCACAGAGCGTCAGGGGCGCGCCAATCTGGTTATTCAGATTGCCGCGGGTCGCCAGTACATTGCCGCACTCGCCGAGTATGGCGGCGATCATTTCGCGGGTGGTGGTTTTGCCGGCGGAACCGGTCAGCCCGGCCACCCGGACGCGGCCGGCATGGCGGTTGAAGTTGCCCAGCTTGCCGAGCGCCTTCAGGGTATCGTCGACAATCAACTGGGGTACGGCGAGCGGTAATTCCCGCTCGACCAGGACGGCGATGGCGCCGGACTCAACCGCCGCGGCGGCATAGTCGTGTCCGTCAAACCGGTCGCCCCGGATGGCAATAAAAAGACTGCCGGGCGGGCACTGACGGCTGTCACTGGTAGTAGCTTCAATCGACAGATCGTCTCCAGCCAGCCGTGCGCCAATGGCCTGCGCGAGTTTACTGAGTTGCGCGGGTATCATCAGCGGGGCCCTCCCAGCAGTTCCAAAACGGTTTCAATATCACTGTAATGGCGGCGTTCGCCTTTGGTTTCCTGGTAATCCTCGTGGCCCTTGCCCGCCACCAGGATCAGATCGTCCGCCGTGGCCTTGCTGATGGCACGGGCGATGGCATCGCGGCGGGAGGCAATATAGGGCGCGGCATCGGGCTTTTTCAGTCCGGCGCGAATATTTTCGGCAATCTGCTCCGGAGACTCGTGTCGGGGATTGTCGTCGGTCAATATCAGTCGGTTGGCAAGTTTCTCGGCGATGCGGCCCATTTTCGGGCGTTTTGCCGCGTCCCTGTCGCCGCCGCATCCGAACACGCACCAGATGTTGCCGACACTGTGCTGGCGCAACGCCTTCAGCGCCTGCTCCAGAGCATCCGGCGAGTGGGCATAGTCGACAACGACCAGAGGCTGATCGCCGCCGCCCAGTTGGTGCATCCGGCCCGGCACGGCCTTGACGGCGTTGAGGCCGACGATCCATTTCTGGATATCCCCGAACAGACCGCCGAGAGCAGCCGCGACGGCCAGCAGGTTGGACAGGTTAAAATGACCGAGCAAGGGCGAGACCAGGCGGGCCTGGCCCCAGGGCGTGTAAAGTTTGGCCTGAATGCCGCGCAGCGTGTAGCGGACATCCTCTGCCCAGATCCAGTTATCAAGATCAGACCCGGCCGGCGGCGGATTCAGGCTGTAGGCAAATTTCCGGGCCTTGATGGCATCATCCGCCAGCAATTCCCGGCCGTAGGCATCGTCCGCATTGATCACGGCATATTGCAATTTTCCGGCCAGCATCAATTGCCGCTTGGCCGCGCCGTAGCTGGCCATATCACCATGATAATCCAGGTGCTCATGACTCAGGTTGGTGAAAATGGCGGTGTGAAAGCGCACCGACTCGACCCGATCCTGAACCAGGCCATGGGAGGAAACCTCCATGACGCCGTATCGGGCACCGTTGGCCACGCCTTCGGCGGTAATGGCCTGTACGCTGATGGCGTCGGGCGTCGTGTTAATGGCGGTCTCGAGTTGTCCGGGAATTCCGTTGCCGACGGTACTCATCATCACCGCGCGGCCGCTGATGTGCTGGAGGGCGTTCGCAAGCAGACAACAACAACTGGTTTTGCCGTTGGTGCCGGTAATGCCGCACATGGCCAGCTTTCGAGTCGGATGACCATAGAACCGGGCAGCAATACGGCTGGCTCTGGCTGCCAGGTTCGGAATGCCGATGGCAGGGATATCCCCGGCCTGTTCGTCAATGGCGTGAGCCTCCGCGTCCTCGGACTCATAGACAATTGCGCAGGCGCCCTGGCTGGCGGCATCACTGACATAGTCGCGACCATCTGCCTGATGTCCGGGATAGGCCATGAACAAATCGCCGGCACTGACCTTGCGGCTGTCGAGAGCCAAGCCGCGGACCATGACTTCGGTTCCGGACAGAGTTGCGTCCAGCTTTTTCAGCAGGGTCTGCAAGGGCACGGGTTCAACCACCATGATTGTCCCCCCCGCCCAACCGGGCCAGTTGATTTTCCGGGAAATCCGTCTTGTCCGGCGCGATATTGAGCAAACGCAGGCTGGATTCCATGACTTCGGCGAATACCGGTGCCGCTACCGTACCGCCGTGATAAGCGTCACCGCCCGGCTCGTCCACGACCACGACAACCACGAGTTCCGGATCCGATGCCGGCGCCAGCCCGGCGAATATGTTGACGTATTCATCCCCATACCCGCCGACGACGGCCTTGCGGGCGGTGCCGGTCTTGCCGGCAACCCGGTAACCGGGAATGCGCGCCTTGGGTGCGGTGCCACCAGGCTCGACCACCTGCTCCATCATCTTCACGACCTGTTTCACGATCGTCCGGTCCAGTACCTGCTCGCCGGTGGGCACTTCATCGAGTTTGAGCAAGGATACCGGTCGTTGCAGCCCGCCAGTGGCCAACACCCCGTAGGCCCGAGCCAGTTGCACTGCGGAAACCTGAAACCCGTAGCCATAGGAAAAAGTGGCTTTTTCGATATCTGCCCAATTGTGCCGGGGCGAAAAGCGGCCGCTGGTTTCACCGGGGAAGCCAGAGCCGGTGTCCTCACCGAAACCCACCCGCTGGAAGGTTTCCAGAAAGGCCGGATCCGACAGTGACAGCGCCATGCGACTGACACCGACATTGGAAGATTTCTTGAGCACACCGGCAATGTCCAGGGGGCCGTAGTTACGCGGATCCCGGACCCAGGCACCGTTCAGCCGGTAGCGACCGGGACTGGTATCGACGATGGAGTCAAGCTGAAAGTTGCCGCTGGCCAGCGCGCTGATCACCGACAGGGGCTTGGCGGTGGAACCCGGTTCGAACAGGTCCGTGACCGCGCGATTGCGGGCCAGTGCCGGGTCCCGATCTTCGAGCCGGTTGGGATTGAAGGCCGGCTGATTCGCCATCGCCATCACCTCGAAGGTATGGGCGTCGAGTACGACCACCGAACCGCCCTTGGCCTTGTGGCGGGTAACCGCCGTTTTCAGGGCGCGATAAGCGATAGCCTGCACCCGACTGTCAATGCTGAGGGTTAAATCCTTGCCATTTCTGGGGGCTTCGAGAACGCCATTGTGGGCCACCACCCGGCGCTGCAAATCCATGACCACCTGCTGCTCGCCGGGCGTATTGGTGAGCCAGCCGTTGTAGGCCCGCTCCATACCCTCAATGCCCTGATCATCAATGCCGGTGAAACCGACCAGATGAGCATTGACCTCGGCGGTCGGGTAGTACCGACGATATTCTTTTTTCAGATGCACGCCGGGCAGCTTGAGACGCTCGATAAAAAGCGCGACCCGGGGATCCAGTTGCCGGCGCAACCAGACGAAACGCCGGGTCTTGCGCTGCTCCAGCCAGTCATTCAGCTCCGCGACCGGCTTTTTCAGCGCCGCCGCCAGTTGCTGCCACTCCTTGCCGGAGAACAACTCCGGGAACCGGTACAGAGTTGCCGGATCCAGCCACAGGGATTTGACCGGCACACTGCGGGCGAGTTCTTCGCCATTGCGATCTGTGATCAGGCCCCGACGGGTATCGATCCCCTTGATGCGTACAGCGCGCTGATCGCCCGCCTGATTGAGTGTCTCGGCTTCCACAACCTGCAACCAGGCTGCGCGGCCCAGCAGCGCGGTAAATGCCACGGCAAAGACCGCCAGCATTGTGTAATAACGCCAGGTGCACAGAGGAATAGCACGCAGCTTGCGGTTTTTGCTGCTGGCGCCGGTGCGCAAGTTCATGGCTGCACCACCCGCTCGGAAGCCGCATCCAGATGCTTCATGTCCAGTTGTTTGCGGGCAATACTCTCAACCCGGCTATGTTCGGCCATGGCACTTTGCTCAAGGTTCAGTTTTTGCCATTCGAGATTCAGCGCGGCGTTGTCGTCGATCAGAAGTTCCCGTTCGGTAGTTCCCGAGCGAACCAGAAAACTGGAGTAGGCGACGCTCATGGCGGAACCCAGCACGAGCAAGGCCAGAGTGGCCACGGCCCAGTGCCGCTTCAATTGCCGCCACAACACCAAAAGCGCCAGAGGTTGCCCCCATAGCGCCATCAGGCTGTTTGTGCTGTCGCTTCTGGTCATCATAGTTTTTCCGCTACCCGCATCACGGCGCTGCGCGCCCTGACATTGCTTTCCAGCTCCTTGCTGCCGGCTTTCTGGAACTTGCCGACTTTTCTCAGTTTCCGGTTCAACTGATC
>JASBTO010000236.1 GCA_030148365.1 Kangiellaceae bacterium | reverse complement strand
AGCTCGACAACATCATTCTGGTGGAAGGCTATATGGATGTCGTCGCGCTCGCCCAGTTCGGCGTCACCAACGCCATCGCCACCCTCGGCACCGCCACGAGCGGCCATCACCTGCAACAGTTGTTCCGGGATACCAGCGAGCTGGTGTTCTGTTTTGACGGTGATCGGGCCGGCCGTGACGCCGCCATGCGCGCCCTCGACAACAGCCTGCCGCTACTGCGCGGCGGCCGCGACATCAAGCTGCACTTTTTGCCCGACGGTGAGGATCCGGACACCCTGATCCGGCAGATTGGCAAAGACGCCTTCATCGAACGCCTTGAGGGGTCGCCGTCACTGTTCGAATTCCTGATGGCGCACCTGTCGGCCCAGGTCGATCTCGATACGGTCGCCGGCCGCGGCCAACTGGTGCATCTGGCCCGACCCTATCTCGACAAGGTCACCGATCCCGTCTATCGCGAACTCTGGCAGCAGCAGCTGGCGAGCACCGCCGGACTCAGCGAGGAGAAACTGAGTCGCCTGCTGGCGGGGGATGCCAAGCCGGAAAAACAGGGCCCGGCAACCATTTCCCGCTCCGGACCGTCTAAATCGGTAAGGGCAGGCGGCATGAGCCCGGTGCGCCTGGCACTCTGGCTGCTGTTGCAGCAACCGTCGCTGGCCACCCGGGTTCCCCATATCGACTGGCTGGCCGGGCTGGACGAGCCCGGTGCCAAAGTCTTGCATCGTATGCTTGAATTACTCCGCGCCAACCCCAATCTAACGACAGGTGCGTTACTTGAACACTGGCGAGGCACGAAAACCGGCGACGCACTTTCCGGCCTCGCCATCCAGACCCGCGACGTCGATGGCGCCGAGTCTGAGGAGTTTGACGGTTGTATCCGGAAGTTGCTGACATTTGCCCGCGAGCAGCGCCTCAAGGTGCTGGAGCAGAAAACCTCTGGGTCGGGTCTGAACCCGGCGGAAAAGGCCGAATACCAGCAACTGTTGCAAATGCGACGGGACCGGGCCTGATTAAATATTGGACAATTGCGCTTGCCGCACCGCGCGGCCAGCGACTATAATGCGCGGTTTGCCTGGCCTTGCGAGGACGGGCAGATTTTCTATTGGTTCATGCGACACTTTTTAAGGTGAGTAAATGGCAGACAAGTCACAGCAACAGTCTCAGCTCAAGGTTCTGATTGCCAAAGGTAAGGAACAAGGTTATCTGACCTACGCTGAGGTCAACGACCATCTGCCCGCGGATATTGTCGATCCCGATCAGATCGAAGATATCGTCAGCATGATCAATGACATGGGTATCCAGGTCTTTGAATCAACCCCGGATGCCGATGAACTTCTGATGAGCGACGACTCTGCCGACGACGAAGTTGTCGAAGAAGCCGCCGCCGCCCTCGCCAACGTCGACAGCGACTTTGGCCGCACCACCGACCCGGTGCGCATGTACATGCGCGAAATGGGTACCGTCGAACTGCTGACCCGCGAAGGCGAGATTGATATCGCCAAGCGTATTGAGGAAGGCATTCGCCAGGTATTCCACGCCATCGGTGAATACCCCGACACCATCGCCAAATTGCTGGAAGTCTTCGAGAAATTCGAAGCCGGCAATATGCGCCTGTCCGACATTATCGTCGGCTACAACGACGGCGAAGAAGAAGATTTTACCGGCGCCCAGAATGTCGGCTCCGAGCTTGAAGACAAGGACAAGGACAAGGATGACGATGACGACGACGAGGAAGAGGAAGTCGTCGACACGGGTCCGGATCCCGAAGAAGCCGCCGAGCGTTTCGGCGCCCTGCGCAAGCAGTACGAAAAGACCATCAAGGCCCTGGCCCGTAGCGGCAAGGACAACAAGACTACCCAGAAGCACCTGGCGGCCATGACCGCCCTGTTCCTGGAAATCAAACTGACACCCAAGCAGTTCGACAAACTGGTCGCCAACCTGCGCGACAAGATGGACGCCATCCGCCGCCAGGAACGACTCATCCTGAAGCTGGCCGTGGAAGGCGCCGGCATGCCTCGCCGCACCTTTATCTCGACCTTCTCCGGCAACGAGACCAGTGAAGACTGGTTGAAAGGCCACATGAAGAAAGGCGGCAAATATCGCGTTGCCCTCGAGCCCCTCGCCGAAGAAATCCTCCGTGCCCAGCGCAAGCTGCGCGAGATTGAAGCGGAAAGCGGCCTTTCCGTTGTCGAGATCAAGGAAGCCAACCGGGAGATGTCCATCGGCGAAGCCAAGGCCCGCCGCGCCAAGAAGGAAATGGTCGAGGCCAACCTGCGTCTGGTGATTTCCATCGCCAAGAAGTACACCAACCGCGGTCTGCAATTCCTCGATCTTATCCAGGAAGGCAACATCGGCCTGATGAAAGCGGTCGACAAATTTGAATACCGCCGCGGTTACAAGTTCTCCACCTACGCTACCTGGTGGATCCGGCAGGCCATCACCCGATCCATTGCAGACCAGGCCCGTACCATCCGGATCCCGGTGCACATGATCGAGACCATCAACAAGCTGAACCGGATTTCCCGGCAGATGCTGCAGGAGATGGGCCGCGAACCGCAGCCGGAAGAGCTGGCCGAGCGCATGGAAATGCCGGAAGACAAGATCCGCAAGGTACTGAAGATCGCCAAAGAGCCGATCTCCATGGAAACCCCGATTGGTGATGATG
>JASBTO010000223.1 GCA_030148365.1 Kangiellaceae bacterium | reverse complement strand
TATCATCGTAGTTGCCGCCGGTCAGGGCGACTTCCAGACCGCTGCGGCCGCCACCGCCCATGCTCAGGCTGCTGCGACCAAACGCAGAAACCCGGGAGCCCGGGATCTGGCTGAGGGGCTCGCTGATTTCCTGGATAATTTCCTGCTGGCTGCGGTCGCGTTCATCCCAAGGCGCCAGCTCCGCGGTAATGCCGATCCGGTTCGGGTCGTAACGGCCGATGATGGTGAACAGAGAGCGAATTTCGCCACTGTCGAGGTAGGGCTGCAGGACCGCTTCAATCTCCGCGGACTGGCGCTCCATGTAGGAAAGTCCGACGCCGTCGGGACCGGTGGCGAATATTTCAATCTTGCCGCGGTCTTCCGGGGGCACCAGTTCGGCGTTGAGTTGCTGGTAGGCAAAGATGGCGCCGATGGCGGCGATCAAGGCAATACCCACGGGGATAAAGGGGCGATTCAGGCAGAAGTTGAGCAGGGAACCATAAAAATTGACCAGTCCTGCCCCGAAGTCCTTGAGTCTGGACGGCTTGTCAGCCTCGGTTTTGAAGTTGAACCGCGCGGCAATGGCGGGCGCCAGCGACAGGGCCACAAACGAGGAAATGCTCACCGACAGGGCCAGCACGAAACCGAACTCCCGGAACAGACGGCCGGTGGTCGAGGGTAAAAACGAAATCGGCACGAACACGGCGATCAGCACCGCGGTGGTCGCGACCACGGCGAAGAACACCTGTCGGGAGCCAAGGGCTGCCGCCGCCCGCCGCCGCAGCCCTGCCGCCTGCTTGCGCTGGATATTCTCCAGCACCACGATGGCGTCATCGACAATCAGGCCGGTAGCGAGAACCAGGGCGAGCAGCGTCAGCAAATTGACGGAGAAACCGAGCAGCCAGATCCCGGCGATGGTACCAATAAGGGCCACGGGGATGGCCACCGCCGGGATCAGCATGGCGCGCCAGGAGGCCAGGAAAATCCAGATGGTCGCGATCACGATAGAGATGGCGATCAGCAAGCTGACGAACACTTCGGTCACGGAGGTCCGGATAAAAATGGCGTCGTCGGAGGTGATGACGATGTCGATGTCGTCGAAGCGGCGATTAAGCTGGGTAAGCTTCTGGGTCACCGCATCGGAAATCTGGATGGTATTGGACCGGGCCTGGCGGACGACGCCGAGTCCGATGATCTGACGGCCGTCCAGACGCAGCAGGTTGGTGGCATCAGCGGGCGCGAGCACCACTTCAGCAACATCGCCAATGCGGGTGTTGCCGGCAATGATTATGTTCTTGATGATTTCCGGGGTCGAGGCGGTCGCTTCGGCCCGCACGATCAGTTCCTGATCATTGGAGCGGAAACTGCCCGCCGGGACGTCGAAGGGGGCCTGTCTGAGCACGTCGGCGACATCGTTGATGGTCAGCCCGAACCGGCTGAGGCGCAGCGGATTCAGCGCCACGCGCATTTGCCGCTCACGGGTACCGAAGGTCTGCAGGGCCGCGACCCCCTCGATCGAAGCCAGCTCCGGCGAGATGTCGGTTTCGATAATGCGGGTCAGTTCATCCTCGCCATAGGCTTCGCTGATCACCGCCAGGGTCATGATCGGTTGGGCGTCGGCATCGGCCTTGGTGACAAAAATGTCCTCGACGCGGTCCGGCAGTTGTCGGGCGATCCGGCTGACGGCTTCGCGGACATCGGCGGCAGCGGTATCGAGATCAACGCCGGGCTGGAACTCAATACGGATACGGGCGTTGTTTTCTTCGCTGGCGGCACGGATTTCCCGGACCCCGGACACCCGCGCCACGGCGCCTTCAAGGATGCTCGTCACTTCCGCATCAATGGTTTCCGGCGCGCCGCCCGGCAGGGTGGCATTGACACCGACGATGGGCCGGTCGACATCGGGCAATTCCCGGACATCGATACCGAGCAGGGCCGCGAGTCCGGCAATGATGATCAGCAGATTGAGAACCGTGATCAGCAGCGGACGCTGTACCGCGAGCTCCGGGAGTCCTTCTGACCGGGGTTTCATTGCCCGGAGGCTCCGTTTTTGCCGGCTGCTCCGGGGCGTGCTTGCTGGACAGTCGCAGCTTTGGAGCGCGGCGAAACGGCGGTACCTTCCCGGACTTTTTGCACGCCTTCTGCGACGATCAGATCACCTTCCTCGAGTGGCGCGCGCACCAGGACCTGGCCTTCGCGGCGGCCGATGATGGAGACCGAAATCCGTGTCGCCGCACCTTCCTCGACTGCCCACAGATAGGCGCCGTCGCCCCCCCAGATGATCGCGGCTTCCGGGATCGCCGGATAGGCTTCCCCCGGTAACTCAAAAGTGACCCGGAAGCTCATGCCGGGGCGCAAGTTGTCAGACGTGTTATCAATGCTCGTGCGGACAGCAAAAGTCCGGCGCTCCGGGTCAATCCGGGTGTCGATAGACGCGACCTGCGAATCGTAACTCCTGCCGCCGGAAGCAAAGGGGATCATGGGCAGGTGGTCGCCGACGCCAATGCGGCCAAAGACTTGCTCGGGCGCGTCAAAGTCGACGTAGAGCACGGAGCGATCATCCAGGCGGGTGATGGCGGTCTGGGTAGTGATGCGGGCACCGGGGTCGACTTCCGTCAGACCGACATAACCAGAGAAGGGCGCGCGCACGGTGCGCTCCGACAGCGCGAATTCTGCCAGCTCGAGATCCACCACGGCCGCATCCAGCGCCGTTCTGGCTTCGTCAATCTGGTCCTGGGAAATGGCGCCCGGAATATCCACCTTGCGATACCGGGCGATGGCCTGCTCGGCATCCTTGAGGGTAATTTTTGCGCGCCGTACGGCAAGGCGCTCTTCCCGGGCGTCCAGTTCGAGCAGCGGCGCGCCGGCTTTGACGTAGTCGCCGGCCGTGAAATTGACAGCGGTGACTTCGCCGCCGGCCCTGGGATAGATAATCGCAAAGTTCTTCGCACGAGCGGTACCGATGGCTTCAATCCGGTTGGTGTCGGCGAGCAGGCTGACTTCGTGGGTGATCACCTCGACATTCCGATCCTGCCGGACCGGCTGTTCGTTCCCGTCATCCCTGCACGCGGAGATGAATAGAGCGGGAAGCAGGAAAAGACAATATTTGGCGAAATGACGCGTGAACAAGAATGCTCTCTCCTGGGAAAATTGTTGCGCCGGGTACCTTGACCCGTTTCGAACCACCTGATTGTACAGGATTAGGGAAGAACGCCCGGGAATATAAGGCTGCCCGCAGGCTTTTTCTGATGATGCCAAGCAATGACTCTACCGGCTTTGCTACTCTGGATCCAGTACAAACAAGATGTTGATTCTGTAAAGATAATGCTTGATGAGCAGCCGGCTGGAGACCCTGAAACACTTCAGGATCGCGTGGCAACCCCCGGAACTTTCCGGAATGTTACAATGCGCGCAACATGGCGCGATGAGACTTCCCACAGAGGGTAGTAGTCATGAATCAATCCGGATCCGGACTCGGATTTAATGCGACCTGGTCGATGGCCGTCGGCGGCATGATCGGCGGCGGTATTTTCTCGACACTGGGTGTTGTGGTCGGCATTGCCGGCCCCTGGGCCTGGCTAAGTTTTACAGCCGGTGGCCTCATCGCATTGCTGGCAGGATACAGTTACGTCAAGCTCGCTGGCCATTATGAAAAAGGCGGCGGTGCCTTTACCTTTTTGCGTGAAATCAATGCCCGCGGCTTTGCCGGCAGCCTCTCCTGGGTGCTGATTGTCGGCTATGTGCTGACCAACGCCGTTTATGCTTTTACTTTCGGCCAGTATCTCGGCCATGTCGTTGAGCTTGGCGAGTGGTTTCCCCGCGCCACTGGCGTCGCCATTATGGCGGTCTTGATCGGATTGAATCTGCGCGGTACCAGCGAAGCCAGCGGCGTCGAGATCTTTCTGGTCTGGTTCAAACTGGTCGTGCTGGTCGGCCTCGCCGGTTGGGGTCTTCACGAGTGGGATCCGTCGATGCTGTCCCGTGGCGTACCGGACGGGAGTTTCGGGACGGCCCTGTTCGGCGCCGCATCCGTATTCATGGCCTACGAAGGCTTCCAGTTGTTGACCTATGACTACGACGAGATAGACAACCCCCAAAAAAATCTGCCGCGAGCCGTTCTGTCCGCCATCGTTACCGTTACCCTGGTTTACGTGATGGTGGCCCTGGGGACGGCTCTGTTGGTGGGCGCCGATCAGATTGTGCAGGAAAAGGAAGTGGCGCTTGCGATTGCCGGCAAGCAGGCATTCGGGACTACGGGGCTCGTGGTGGTCACCATCGCGGCGGCATTTTCGACGGGCTCTGCTATCAATGCGACCCTGTTTGCTACCGCCCGTCTGGCCAGCGAGGTTGCCAGGCACGGCGAACTGCCCGTGGCCTTTGAGCACCACAACGATGAGGGCAGTCCGGACCGGGCCGTTATCATGCTCGGCGCATCGGCCGCCGCACTCGCCGCGCTTGGTAGTCTGACAACGCTCGTCGAAGCTGCGAGTCTTGCCTTCCTGTTTACGTTTTGCGTGGTTTGCGGACTGGCTTTCCGGGAGCGGGCAGGGCAGCGCTGGCTGACTGGCGCGGGTGCGCTAGCCGGATTGACCGCTTGCATTGCACTGGTGGTGCGGATGCTGCAAACGGATCGATGGGCGCTGGTGTTTCTCGGATTTTTGGCGCTGATAGCAGTTTTCGGCCGGCCCTGGCTGCTGCGCAGGGTGCGGACGGACACCGGCAATGACCAGATCTAGAGGGTAACTGCGGCTCAGGGCACTTTCTCGGACGTCAGTAATGTCACGTCATCGTCGAGTCCGGTCATTTCCCAACGAGTCAGGGCGATGGGAATGTTACCGATGGCGCTGAGCCGATCAAAAAACGCGCCGAGCTGAAACGGTTCGCCGAGTGCTTCCCGCTGTCTGGCGTAATCGGCGAGAGTCTGCTCCAGCAGGTATTTGCCGGTGACATAGCTGGTGCCATAACCCGGTTGCCGCAGGTACAGGTGTTGCTCGAAGATCAGCAGTTCCTTTTCGGTTTTCATCCAGCCCCGGGGCGTCCACTCCATATGCACCTGACCGGCTTCCTCCATGGTCATCTCATTGGCGTGGGCGTACAGGGAGCCGAGGCCCCGGGCCGCTCGCTGGGCCAGCAGGATCCAGACCAGTTCACGGGAGCGGGGGCTGTCGTCGTAGAGGCCGGCGTGCATGAACATTTCCTCGACACCGGTCGCCGTGCCTTCATTGCGGCTGTCGAAAATATTGTAGAGCAGGGCACCCCGACGGATCGGGCTGATGTGGGGCTCCCGATCCATGCGCGCCAGCTCGAACCAGTGATAAAAGTGGGTGAACAGAGGCGCCGGATCATGGTGCGAGGTGATCCGGAAAAAGTTGCGCTCGTCTTCCGGTACGAATGTGCCGAGATGTTCCCGCAACGCCGGCTCCATGTAGTCTTTGACCGTCAGGATTTTCTGCTCTTCCAGAAAGTCCATGACCCTGGATGCCGCATTGTCCGCCAGCGCATCATATTCCGCCGGGCTGCTGGCGGCCTTTGACGGCGGCAGGTTCCGGTTGCGGTGCTCTTCGAGTTTCAGGGAAGACCAGGCCCGGTGCAGTTCCCGCTTCAGCAGCCGGACTTCGTCGTCCCAGGTCAGGGGCACCAGATGAACATTCTGCTGATACCAGGTGTAGTTGTCCTTGCCTATCCCGGACGGGCCGGTTTTCGAAGGCGCCTCGGCTTCGAGCCAGGTGACCAGCTCGTCCGTGGCCATTTGGGCTTTGGTGATGGCAGTTTGCAATGCCGGGCTGGCGGAGTCGCCGACCCGGGCAGCCAACTCATCAAGGTTGCCACGCTGGTTGCGGATATTGCGGATCCCGGTGATCCAGAGATCCCGGGCATTGCCGGTCAGATTTTTCGGGGCCTGCGCCATCAGCGGCGGAATAACCCCCAGCTCCCTCGCCAGCCGGTTCTGTGCAGAGGGCGACAAGGGAAACTCGTATTGCCACAATTCGACCAGGGCGTGATGGGTAGGGCCTTCGTGGGCCGGCACGTCACTCCGGTAGGTCCAGAGCGTCTGATAGAAAGCCGGATCCCGCGCCCAGGGTTGCAGCACCCGGTAGTTGAAATCAAAGCCGTTCATTTCGGCGCGCACCAGCTGCCAGTCGACCTGCTGGGCCACGGACCATGACTCCGGATTCATGGCTTCAAGTCGGGCTCGCAGTTTCTGGTAACCGGCGTAGCGGGACTTGAAGGTCGCGGCGCGATAGTCAGGCGCGCCGTCGTGTAGCGGCGGTGTCTCGAAGGTGCGCCATTCGGCAAAGAGCGCGAGAAGATCCTGATAGTCACTGTTGTCCGGTTGGCTGGCGCTTGTCACCAGCCCAGGCATTATCAACAACACAGAAAAGACAAGGTGCCGGATCAAGGTGACACGGGATGACGGGAATTGCATAGGGCCTGACTCCTTTGGTGAACTTCTGATCGATTCCTTCTGGCTGCTCGCGGCAGGGCTTGGTTCCGTCAGGAGCAAGCCTGACAAACCTGACACGCACAGGTCGACACCGAACGCCCAGATTATAGTCAGTGCGGGTCCATTGCTACCGTGGATGACGCTTGCCGCGGCCGACTATTGTAAGTCACCCGTCAGTCCGGTAATTTGAATCGGGTATCGGCCGTAGTGAAACCTTAATCATGATCCCCGAACATCACTTCAATGCTCCCTGGGGTGGACTTCTCAAGTTGACCACCAGCCTGTCGGTGCTGATACTTGCCGGCATCCCGATCCTGACCTTGGTCCTGGCTCCCCCTCTGAGCGGGATTACCCTGATAGCCCTCGTCGTGCTACCGCTGCTGGTTCTGTTCGCGGGACTCTTGTTTATGGTCCGCGGCTATCGGGTAACTGCCGACCATCTGACTATCCTTCGCCCAGGCTGGAGTACGGACATCCCGCTTGCGGAACTGCATGGCGCGGCGGTGGACCCACAAGCCATGAAGCGTTCTTTCCGGATATTCGGCAATGGCGGCATGTTTGTGTTCGCCGGGCGATTCCATAACCGTCACCTGGGTCGCTACCGGGCTTTCGCGACCGACCCCAAACTCTCGGTGGTGCTCAGGTTTACCGATCGGATGATCGTCGTCACCCCCGACCATCCCGACCGCTTCGCGGCCTCCATCCTGGCGTCGATCCAGGAGCCTTTGTAGGACACATCGCCTACCGGTAACGCCGGACTGCTCACAGAGAAAAGCGATCGCGATGGGTAGCGGCAGAGCCCGGCTTGCCCCAGCGTATTGTTTGTCTGGTCGCGAAGATATCCCGACTGGAAGGTGCCTGTCCTCGAATGGAGAGTGCCTGTCCCCGAACGAAGATATGATGTGCCTGTCCCCAATGGAAGGAGCCCTGCAGAGCCCGGCTTGCCCCAGGGTATTGTTTGTCTGGTCGCGAAGATATGAAGTGCCTGTCCCCCAATGAACCCTGATGAACCCTGAAGGGCCTGTCCCCCAATGAACCCAATGGAAAGTGCCCTAAAAGGGTCTCCCTGCATTCAGTCGGCTGTTCCCGTGGACGGATACTGGAACACCTCTTCCAACGGTACCTGGAACACTTCGGCTATCTGGAAGGCCACCTCCAGTGACGGCGAATACCTGGCGGCTTCGATAGCAATGATGGTTTGACGGGTGACGCCAACCTTGTCGGCCAGCGCCTGCTGGGTCATCTCGCCGGCGTGAAAGCGCAGCGTCCGGATGCAGTTTTCGATGGCGGTTTTTGCCATCTCAGAAACCCCGGCGGTAGTAGAATAGCTGGGTCGCGAATTTGACCACTTCAGAGAGAATAAAAAAGAAAAGGATAATGTTGGCCATCAGTACCGCATTGTCGCTGAACAGGACGCCGCCGGCGGAGCAGACCACGCCGAAACCCAGTATGCCGTAGGCAATCCGGGCGGACTTGAGATCGATAAGATTGTCCCTTTCATCCTTCCTCTGATCGGGCTCGCTCCCGTCTTTGCGGCGCCCGGCGACGGCCATCAGGCTGTGCAGCACGATCTCGATAACGACAATGGCGATCACGACTCGCACGAAAAGCCCAAGTGTATTCATGGTGCCGAAGTCCGGATTGCCGGCCTGCTCAAAGACCCTGACAAAGTAATATCCATAGACCAGCACGGTCGAGACAAGGGAGATCCAGACGCTTTTTTCTGTGAAAGAGAGATTCATGTGGCGAGTTTCCGATGTCCAGTCTGTTTTACCTAATGTAAGCAAAATTAAACTTCTTGTCAAAAATTCTTTACATATTGTTTGTCAAATGCAGAATGCTGGCCAGAGGGCCGGTAGCCGAATATTCTCGGGAGATGAAATTTTTCAGGCATCTGGCGCTGAATCTGGCCACCGGGTTTAAGGGCCTGGCCGCCGGAACCGTCGCGGGCGCGGATTTATTTCCTCCGGCGATGGTCGAAAAGGGGGTTGAGTCAGCAATATTCCGCCATGAACGCAGTGGCCGCGAGTTTCCGCGGGAGTGCATTGTGCGGTAATGTAGACGGAACGAAAAACAGAAACTTTGGCTTTAGCGCAGGAAAGAATGTGAAATCACTGATTATCATTGCTCACGGCAGTCGTGATGAAGCCGCCAATGAAGACTTTATTGCCCTGGTCGACGAGATCCGTGCCGTCACTTCTGCTCATTACGCAAAAATCACCCATGCCTTCCTGGAGTTTGCCGCGCCAAACCTGACCACCGCCGTGCATCAGATGGTCGAGCGGGGCTGCCGGGATATACTCGTCTATCCCTGGTTCCTGTCGGCGGGTAAACATGTCGGGCGGGATATTCAGGAACAGGCAGAGAAGCTCCAGGCAGAATTTCCTGCCTGCCGGATCGGGGTGCTGGAACATTTTGGCGCCGTGGCGGAGATCCCCCGGTTGATGGTTCGCCATATCGAATCCCAGACCGGGCAGGACAAGCATTAACGGCACTACCGCCGCGCTTGCAGGTGCGCCACCAGAGCTTCCAGATTCGTGTTCCTTTTGTGCAGTAAAACCATCAGGTGGTAAAGCAGATCGGCGGCTTCGTCGAGCAGTTGCGGCGTCTCTTCCACAACCGCCGCAAGCGCGGTTTCCACGCCTTCCTCTCCAACTTTCTGGGCCAGTCGCGCTGTGTCTCCTTGCAGCAGACGACTCGTATAACTCTGCTCCGGCGAGACTTGTCGGCGCTCGTCAATCAGGCGATCAAGGCCGGCAAGAAAAGCCAGTGCCGGTCGCGCTTCGCCGAAACAGGAGTCAGTGCCGAGGTGGCAAGTGGGGCCGTGGGGACGCGCCAGGATCAGGACGCTGTCGCGGTCGCAGTCCGCGTGCAGGGAAACCGGTTCCAGATAATTTCCGGAGGTTTCGCCCTTGCACCAGATAGCCTGTCGGCTGCGACTCCAGAAGGTTACCCGCCCGGTCTTCAGGGTTTGGGCCAGGGACTCGGGCGAGACCCAGCCTTGCATGAGGATGCGGCCATCGAAGGCGTGCTGTACCAAGGCCGGCAGCAGGCCATCACTTTTCTGCCAGTCGAGACTTGAGATATCCATCAGATCCTTACCTCGATTGCGGCTTCGGCCAGGGCGCTTTTCAACACCGGAACCGGCAATTCGCCGCTGTGGAAAATGCTCGCCGCCAGGGCGCCATCGACGTCGGCCTGATTAAAAACATCGGTGAAATGTTGCACCTTGCCCGCACCGCCGGAGGCAATCAGCGGACAGGGTGCGACTGCCCGCACTGCCTGCAGCTGCCGGATATCGTAACCGCGGCGGACACCGTCGAAAGACATGCAGTTGAGAACGATTTCGCCGGCGCCCCGATCGCAGACTTCCCGGACCCAGTCGAGAGTGGCGCGGCGGCTGTCGCGAGTCTTGTCCGGATCGCCGGTGTACTGTTTCACCTGCCAGTTGCCATCCACCTCAATACTGTCGATGCCCGCCACGATGCACTGGCTGCCGAATTCTGCGACCAGCCGGTCGATGAGTTGCGGGTCTTCGAGGGCGGGAGAGTTGACCGAGATCTTGTCGGCACCGGCGGCGAGAATCTTGCGGGCGTTGTCGAGGCTGCGAATGCCACCGGCGACGCAAAAGGGAATATCGAGATTCCGGGCCACACGGCCGACCCAGTCCATGTCCAGGGTACGGCCTTCAGGACTGGCGCTGATGTCATAGAACACAAGCTCATCGGCGCCCTGGTCCCGATACCGCTGCGCCAGTTCCAGGATGTCGCCCATGTCCTTGTGATCCCGGAAGCGGACGCCCTTGACGACGCGACCCGCGCGCACGTCCAGACAGGGAATGATGCGTTTCGCGAGGCTCATGCCAGTACGTCCAGGACTTCACGCACCGTGAAGCGTTCGTCGAGCAGGGACTTGCCGCAAATTGCGGCGGGCAGTCCGGCGGCATCCAGATCGCGCAGGTCCTGCAAGCTGCTGACGCCTCCGGAGGCCTGCAATTCCAGGTCCGGGTAACGTTTGAGAATGTCCCGATAGAGTTCGGTGTTACCGCCTTGCAGCGTGCCGTCCCTGGCAATGTCGGTACACAGAAGATGCTTGAGACCCGCGGGAACCAGCCGGTCGAGCAAATCCCAAAGCTGAGTGTCGCCGCGCTGTGTCCAGCCGTGGATGCGCGGCCAGGGCGTGCCGGTCTCGTCAAGGTCGATATCAATGGCCGCGACCAGCCGGTCGGCGCCGAACGTCTGCAGCCAGCGGAGAAAGCGCGCCGGATCGGTGGCGCAGATACTGCCAATTACCACGCGCGTGGCGCCGGCATCGAGCAGAGCCGCCACGTCCTCCCGGCTGCGCACGCCGCCGCCGAGTTGTACCGGTATTCGCAGAGAGCCGATCAAGTCCCGGATCAGTGGCCGGTTGTCCCGGGTCCGACGGACCGCGTCCAAATCCACCAGGTGCAGGTAACGGGCGCCCTGGCGCTGATATTCGCCGGCCATGGCGATGGGGTCGACCTCGTAGCGGGTCTGCTGCTCAAAGTCGCCCTGGTGCAGGCGGACACAGGCACCGTCGGTCAGATCGAGTGCGGGGATCAGAAGCATGGCGTTCTCACGATAACTTATTCCTTTGCGCGGGTGAGCTTGATGAAGTTGTCGAGCAGGCGGGCACCGTCACCGGCAGAGCGTTCGGGGTGAAACTGGGCGCCGTAGAAATTGTCCTTTCTGACCAGCGCGCTGTAGCGCTGACCGTAGTCGACGCTGGCGAGGGTATGCGCGCTGATCGGGGCGGCATAGCCGTGCACGAAATACATCCACGGGGGTTGGCCGAGAGCGTCCATGATCGGATCCGGTTGTTCCGGCTCCAGGGTGTTCCAGCCCATGTGGGGTACCCGCAAGGTTGCGCCGCGCGCGTCGGTGCCGCGAGTGATGGCGCTGATCTTGCCGGGTATTATCCCGAGCATCGGGATCGGTGTGCCACCTTCGTCGGAGCTGTCGAAAAGTAATTGCATGCCCAGGCAGATGCCGAGCACCGGTTGTTGCAGGGTACCAATGCGCCGGGCCAAATCGGCATCGCGCAATCGTGCCATGGCGACTGCCGCGGCGCCGACACCGGGTAAAATGACCCGCGCTGCGCGCTGGATGACCGGCCAGTCACGGGTCAGGACTGAGTCGACGCCAAGCCGTTCCAGCGCATACCGGACCGAACCGATATTGGCGCCGCCGCTGTCAATGATGGCGACCTGCATCAGAGCAGGCCCTTGGTGGTGGGCAGATCGCTGCCCTTGCGTGCCAGCGCCGGGCGCAGGGCGCGGCCGCACCCCTTGA
>JASBTO010000216.1 GCA_030148365.1 Kangiellaceae bacterium | reverse complement strand
TCAAGAGTTCCGTGCCGGAGGCGGTAATCCATTTCCAGTTAAACATAGTCACTCCCTGTCAATTGGTCCGGGCTTGTGCCAGCGGGCGCCAGCTACATCGTAATCAGGTCAATGAAGTTTACCGCGAAAATGGCCGCCCCGGTCACGCCGGCCTGGGTAAGACCAACGATCATAAGGTTCAATAAACGAAATCCAGGCGGGACTTCGTATTTTCATGGCGGTATTTATCGCCTCCCCTCGCGGGGCCAGGCGGCTACTTGGCAATATTTTTCGCAATGTAGCTGTGCTCGTCGGTCGTAATCTCGTGCATGTTGCCAAAGGGATCGTGAAAATACAGGGAGTAGCTGACCTCGTGATCCGCAACCCTCAATTCCAGATCCTGCTCCGCGAGATGCTGTTGCCAGCGCAAGAAGCCTTCACCGCTGGTTTTAAAGGCAAGGGCCGTCGACGGCGGCTGATCCTCGCGGGTGAACAGGGCAAGATGCACCGTGCCGGCGGCATCCTCAATTACCAGAGGCCCGCGCCCGGTGTCCCAGAAGCGCAGGGCTTCGACGGGACGGAAACCCAGCACCGATCCGTACCAGGCCAGCGCCTGTTGCTTGTCCGTGACATACAGGTGGACATGGTCGATGCCCTCAAAGGTCGGGTGCCCGGCAGTTGCATCGTGGGTTTGGCTCGGCGATTCCATTACTTTCTCTCCATAACGTTGCCGAACAGCTGCTGAAAGCTGCGCACATACTTCTTCCTGGCACGATACCGGTCTTCAAGCTTCCGGTTGTCGCGGGTGCGCCCCTGATAATCTGCGGTGGCGGTATTGTCGGCAAGGTTTCCAAACTCGTTCATGGTTCCTGAAGTGGCATGTGACATAAGGTTGATATCCCGTTTTGTGCAATTGGTAAACTCAGCCTAAAACCTAAAGCAAAGTTGAGGTCAAGGTTTTTTCGGACACATTTTTCTCGTGCCCCTGGCGCGCTGCCCGAAACTGGACGTGGTTCATATTTTCAGCGACGGGAATAAAAATCGGCGGTGGCAGACACGACAATAACGCCAGCCGGCGGCAATGCCGGCAAAATTGAATCGCCATTTTTTATTCAGGGGACGGAGACAAGAACGACATGAAGAAAATTATCATTACAACACTGCTGCTGACTTTTGCCCTGGGGACAGGATCCCTGCACGCCAAAGACAACAAGGGTAAAGCCCTGCCCCACGGCTTGCAGAAAAAAATCGATCGGGGTGGACAATTACCGCCCGGTTGGCAAAAGAAACTGATTGTCGGAGAGCATCTGGATCGGGACATCTACCGGGCCGGCAGAGTCGTCATTCCGGTAGGCCGCCGTGGCGAAATCACCATCGAAGTCGAAGGCCGGGTCATCCGGTTAATCGAAGCGACCCGGGAAATTGTCGAAATTCTCAAATAAACCAGCCCCTGTCCTGCGGGACCGTTAACCGCCAAGATACCACTCCGTCAGGCAATTTTCCGGCCGGCATTCGCTGCGGTTCAGTCCCTGATGTCTTCCCGGCCATACACGGCCATCATGGTTGCCACCATGGTGGCGACCAGTTTTTCCTTGCCGTCGTGATTCGCCACCAGTCTGCCCTCAACGACGGTAATGTTACGACCGGGTTTGAGGACTGTGCCGATGGCCCGGAACTCCTCTCCCCGGGCCGGCGCGAGCAGATTGACCTTGAATTCAATGGAGAGTACGGCGGCCTCCTCCGGCATCAGCGAAAACGCGGCATAACCGCAGGCGCTGTCCAGCACCGTGGAGACGATGCCCGCGTGCAGGAAACCATGCTGCTGGGTAAGCGTGGGCTGGTAAGGAATCTGCAGGCGAACTTCACCCGGGCTGAGGGCCTCCAGGGTAACCCGCAGCGTCTTCATGACCTCCTGACGGGCAAAGCTGTCCCGGACTCGTTGCTGCCAGCCGTCACAGCGGGGCTTGAATTTATCGGTCATGCCGGCTCCCGTTTGCGTAATAATTCTGCGCACGTTAACCGTCAGGATACCTGAATCCGGCAAGCCCGAAAAATGTCACCGGATGGCTCAGCCAAACATGCTTTTCAGGTTATCCGCAAAGGCGACAAACTTCTCCTTGATGGTCTGTTTCAACTTGATATCAATGCTGCCGAAAATCACATGGCCTTCAATGGTAATGGTGGGCGAGTTCGCCGCCGGAATGGAGGGCGCGGCATTATCGACACTGCCGAAAATGCAGAACACGTTGGAAACGACCTTGACGTTCTCCGGCACATACAGGGTATCGCCGCCAAACAGACACAATACCTTGTAAGTCACGTCGGGATGGGTAAACTCGGCTTCGCTGAAATCGAGCGTCGAAGTGCCGAACAGGCTGAAGCTTTGCAGCTCTTTGGCCACAGTCCAGCGGCCACTGCGGTTATTGCAACCAAACACGTTCACCAGCTTGTCGTGCTCCTTGCCAGGCTGCGGTGAATAACTGACACCGAAATCCCGCTGCTTGGAGTTTTCATATTTCTCGTCAACTATCAATTCCAGATCTTCGGATAGTTTGGCAATCTCCACGTTGTCTTCGCTGTTCATGGCGTCATCGAGGCGGCGCTCGAAGGCCGCACGGGACAACTTGCCGTGGCTGTAATTCATAATCAGTTGATCGATAACTTCTTCCCGGACCGAGGCGGTCGGCCTGTCTTCCAAAACTACCGGCATTATTCTGTTCCTCAAAGTGGCGGTTGACATGGGGGCACACATATACCGGCAATAGCGGCTGCCGGTAGTGTTCTTCACTGGCCTTTCCTTTTCATGAAGCAATTTATACGCCAGCAATTCAATACGCAATAGAATCAATGCGTTAACTACCTGACACGTTCAGGTTTTACGCGGTTCCCGGGTTAAATCGCTGCATTTTGGCCAAATTCACCAGCTTGCGACCGGGCCGGATACACCCGACGGCAATCACTGTTTTTTGGCCGGATCCTTGCCCAGCTTGTCCGGGCTCAGCAGCATTAACGGCTTGCCGGCCGCTTTGGCCACCAGTGCAGAAAATCGCTTCAGGGTTACCCGCCCCCGATTCTTGGCCAACTCCCGGACCACGTCATCCAGACTGGCGTCGCCGCCGCTGGCTTTGCGGATCTCTCGATCGATGTCGTGCATGACCCCCACGGCGCGGGCGGTGGTTGCCGCTGCCGAGCGCCGCACCAGCAGGCTTGGCGCCTCTTCGCCCCAGCGGGCGAGTTCGTCGAGGGTGTCCTGAAAGCGCTTTTCACTGATGCCACCACTCCGGCGCAGGATTTCGATAGCGTAATATTCGGCCAGGCCTTCGACGATCCAGTCACTTTGCTTGTCGCCGCGGATACCCGTCGCCACATGCACCAACTCATGGATCATGCTGCTGGTACGGTTGCCGCTGATCAGCGGTCGCTCGGCGTGCATGAACAGAGAGCGGGTACCGGACAGCCCGCCCCGCCACATGGGATCGCCGGCGATGACCACCAGCAGCCGGGCGGGAAAGTCCGGAAACACCTCTTTCAGATACGGCAGGTTGTAACTCAGAAACGCGAGCGTGTCCTGACGGCGGATCCCCTTGCCGAGAGGTCCGGCCACCACGGTGTTGGTGCCGGCGATCTTGTCATGGCGGGTGCCGATTTTGCCGGCAATCAACCAGCCTTTCGGGCGCTTGAACAGACGCTCCGGATCCCGGATCCGGAAAATGTCATTTTCGTCTTTGGCGTAGGGCGCACGGGCGACCCAGCCCTCGGGTAAATCCAGCTCCAGGGTAGCCCTGGAGGCAACGCCTTTTTTGGCTGTCGCGGCGATCGAAGGGATCAGCTTGTCGGTCCGCAAGATGGTCCACTGATCGGTAATCCGTGAGTCATAACTGCCGCTGTTTTTCTGGTTGTTGATGACAAAGTCAAAACGGATGTGGAAGTCTTGCTGTTCAGGTCTGAGGATCGCCTGCTTGCCCTTGCGCTCAACGGGGAGATCGCTGGTCAGGTTCCGGTGCCGACCTTCATCGAGAAACAGGATCAGGTCGCTGGGCAGGGTGTCCCCCTGAACCGCGATGGTCACTTTTGCCAGTCCCGACCCGGGCTCGAGCCGGGCCTGGTAATGGACGGTAAAGGACTTGTCATCGGCGGCCAGGACCCATTGACTCGCCACCAGCAAACAGACACCCAGCATTCGCATCATGATG
>JASBTO010000192.1 GCA_030148365.1 Kangiellaceae bacterium | reverse complement strand
AATCCAGCCCCCGCTACCAATATTTTCCAATAAAAAAGCTCCTTTCAGGGGCTTTTTTATTATCAGGAATGCGGCAACCGCAACTGCGCGGCGGCCATGATAGAATAGTTATTTTGAAATGGGCGTCAGGCCCATTTTTTGTTGGTGTTGGAGTAACGGATGTCCAGGCAAACCGAGTTGGAAGAATTGCTGAAGCCGGCCGTTGAAGCTGCAGGCTTCGAGTTCTGGGGCATGGAATACCATTCCCAGGGACGCCATTCCGTCTTGCGGATATTTATCGACAGTGAAGACGGAATTGATGTCGAAGATTGCGCCAAGGTCAGCCATCAGGTCAGCGGTGTGCTGGATGTGGAAGACCCGATTTCCGGTGAGTTCAATCTGGAAGTGTCTTCCCCGGGCCTGGACAGGCCCCTGTTCACAAGCGAACAGTTTGCCCAGTACATCGGGCAGCAAGTCAATGTACGCCTGCGGGTGTCGGTGGACAACCGGCGCAAGTTCAAGGGCGTCATTGAAAACGTGGAGGGTGAACGCATTCACCTGCAGGTGGAAGGCACCGGTATGGTGATTGGGCCGGACCAGATCGAAAAGGCCAACCTTGTCCCCGAGTTTGATTGATATGAGTTTCACCAGTTAGCGGAACTGGTTTTTTCAGGATCCTTGAATGAATATGAACAAAGAAATTTTGCTGGTTGTTGAAGCTGTTTCCAACGAAAAGGATGTAGCGCCGGAAATGATTTTCCAGGCCCTCGAAGCTGCATTGGCGATGGCAACCAAGAAGAAGCGCGAAGGCGAGATCGAAGTGCGCGTCGCGATTGATCGGGAAACCGGCGAATATGAAACATTCCGCCGTTGGCAGGTCGTCGAAGACACCAACGAAGGACTGGAATTCCCCTACAGTCAGATCAGCCTGTCCGCTGCCCGCGAGGAAAATCCGGACATTCAGGTCGAGGAATTTGTCGAAGAGCAGATTGAATCCATCGCTTTCGGCCGCATTGCCGCCCAGACCGCCAAGCAGGTCATTGTCCAGAAAGTCCGGGAAGCCGAGCGTGCCAAGGTCATGGAAGCGTTCCGTGACCGGGTCGGTGAGCTGGTGACCGGCGTGGTCAAGAAAGTCACCCGTGACAGTATTTTCATGGATCTCGGCAACAATGCCGAGGCCGTGGTGCCCCGCGACGAGATGATGCCGCGGGAAACCGTCCGTGCCGGCGACCGCCTGCGCGGTTATCTTTACTCGCTCAACCCGGAAGCCCGGGGCGCGCAATTGTTCGTCAGCCGTACCCGTCCGGAAATGCTCGAAGAGCTGTTCCGTATCGAAGTACCGGAAATCGCCGAACAGGTCATCGAACTCAAAGGCGCCGCCCGGGATCCGGGTTCTCGTGCCAAAGTTGCCGTGAAAACCAACGACAAGCGCATCGATCCGGTCGGTGCCTGCGTGGGTATGCGCGGCGCCCGGGTACAGGCCGTCTCCGGCGAGCTCAGTGGCGAGCGGATTGACATTGTCCTGTATGATGACAATCCGGCCCAGTTCGTGATCAATGCCATGGCGCCCGCCGAGGTCGTATCCATCGTGGTTGACGAAGACAGTCACACCATGGACATCGCCGTCGACGAGGATCAGTTGGCCCAGGCCATTGGCCGTAGCGGCCAGAATGTCCGTTTGGCGTCGGAGTTGACCGGTTGGGAACTCAACGTCATGACCGAGGAAGATTTCGCGGAGAAAAATTCCGCCGAGTCCGGCGATCTCGTCAACATGTTCATGAAAGAACTGGACGTCGACTCCGACCTCGCCGAAATCCTCATGCAGGAAGGTTTCAGCTCCCTTGAGGAAGTCGCCTACGTACCTCAGTCAGAAATGATGGAGATCGAAGGTTTTGACGAAGAACTGGTAGAAGCCCTGCGGGGTCGTGCCAAGGATGTCCTCCTGACCAAAGCTATCGCCAGCGAAGAAAAGCTGGGCGAGCAGGAGCCGGCGGAAGATCTCTTGACCATGGATGGCATGGACAAACACCTGGCTTATGTACTTGCCAGCCGGGGCATTATTACAATGGAAGATCTGGCAGAGCAATCTGTCGATGATCTGCTCGAAGTCGAAGAACTGGACGAAGCGCGTGCGGCGGAATTAATCATGACCGCTCGGGCCCCCTGGTTTGCCGAAGAGCAGGAATCCTGAACACGGGGAAACGCATGTCAGAAACAACAGTTGCCAAACTCGCGGAAGTCGTCAAGACCCCGGTAGACAAACTACTGGAACAGCTGCGTGCAGCGGGTATTGAGCTGACGGATGCCGATGCTACGGTATCCGACGAACAGAAAGCCAAACTGCTGGAGTTCCTGCAACGCAGTCATGGCGAAAAAGGTGGTGCCGAGCCCAAGAAAATTACCCTGAAGCGAACCCAGAAGAGTTCCCTGAAGGTAACGGGCGCCGCCGGCAAGGCCAAGACCGTGCAGGTCGCCGTCAAGAAAAAGCGTACTTACGTCAAGCGTACTGTGCTCGAAGACGCCGCCAAGGCAGAGCAGGAAGCCCGGGAAGCGGAATTGCGTGCAGAAGCTGAAAAGCAGGCTGCCGTAGAAGCCGAGCGTCTGAAAGCGGAAGAAGATGCTCGCAAGGCCGAAGAGCAAGCCAAGCAGGCCGAAGAGGAAGCCAAGAAGGCCAAAGAGCAAGCCAAGGCTGAACCCGTACCCGAGCCCGCGCCAGCTGCCGACAAGGGCAAGCCGGCCAAGGCCGAGCCGGCGAAAGCCGCTGCGCCTGTGGAGCCGCCGGCGCCGGAGCGTCCGGAGCCCAAGAAGAAGGCTGCCAAGAAAGCTGCCAAGCGCAAGAAGCGTGGTGCTGATGATCGCTGGGAACTGACTTCTCCCCGTCGTCCGGGCGGACGATCTTCGACCCGTGATGAAATCGCGCCGCGTTCAAAGAAATCCGTGGTTGCGCCGGAAACCATGCGCCATGGTTTCTCCAAGCCGACCGCACCGATGACCAAGGAAGTTTCACTGCCCGAGACCATTACTGTCGGTGAACTTGCCAACAAGATGGCAGTCAAGGTCGCCGAAGTGATCAAGACCATGATGAAAATGGGCACCATGGTGACTATCAATCAGGTGATCGATCAGGACACTGCCACTATCGTGGTTGAAGAAATGGGCCACAAGGCTGTCCAGCAAAGTGAAAACGCCGCCGAGCAGGCCGTACTGGCCAGTGCCGGGTCGGGCGATGCCGATCTGAAGCCGCGGCCGCCGGTCGTGACCATCATGGGTCACGTTGACCACGGCAAGACCTCGCTGCTCGATTATATTCGTACCAGCCATGTCGCCACGGGCGAAGCGGGTGGTATTACCCAGCATATCGGTGCCTATCATGTCGAAACCGACAAGGGCATCGTGACCTTCCTCGACACCCCCGGTCACGCGGCCTTTACGGCCATGCGGGCACGGGGCGCGGACGCCACCGATTTGGTGGTCCTGGTCGTGGCCGCCGATGACGGTGTCATGCCGCAGACCATCGAAGCGGTACAGCACGCCAAAGCTGCCGGCGTGCCCCTTATTGTCGCCGTCAACAAGATGGATAAGGAAGAGGCGGATCCGGATCGGGTCAAGAACGAATTGTCCGCTCACGAAGTGATCCCGGAAGACTGGGGTGGCGATACCCAATTTGCCCACGTGTCGGCGAAAACCGGCGACGGCGTGGACAGTTTGCTCGAGTCGATCCTCCTGCAAGCTGAATTGCTCGAACTGACCGCCGCCGATGAAGGCCCGGCCAAAGGCGTCGTCATTGAGGCCCGCCTGGACAAGGGTCGCGGTGCCGTCGCCAGTGTTCTGGTGCAGAGCGGTGAACTGAAAAAAGGCGACATATTGCTGGCCGGTCTGCATTACGGCCGGGTGCGGGCGCTGACCGACGAGAATGGCAAGGCGGTGGACTCCGCCGGACCGTCCATCCCGGTTGAGGTGCTCGGCCTGTCCGGTGTGCCGGAAGCGGGTCAGGAAGCGACCGTGGTTGCTGATGAGCGCAAGGCGCGGGAAGTCGCGCTGTTCCGTCAGGGCAAGTACAAGGAAGTGAAGATTGCCCGTCAGCAGAAAGCCAAGCTGGAGAACATGTTTGCCGGTCTGGGCGAAGACGCCGTACAGGTGGTCAACGTCATTATCAAGGCCGATGTGCAGGGCTCGGTAGAAGCGCTCATCAAGTCGCTGACCGATCTCTCCACCGAAGAAGTGAAGGTCGGGGTGGTGGCCTCCGGTGTCGGCGGAATTACCGAGACTGACGTCAATCTCGCGGCCGCCTCCAACGCCATCATTATCGGCTTCAACGTCCGTGCGGACGCTACCGCGCGCAAGATTGCCGAAAATGAAGCGGTGGAAATTCGTTATTACAGCATTATCTATGAAGTAATCGATGAGGTGCGGGCAGCGATGAGCGGCATGCTGTCGCCGGAATCCCGTCAGGAAATTCGTGGCCTCGCGGAAGTTCGCGATGTATTCCGCTCGCCCAAGTTTGGTGCGATTGCCGGGTGCATGGTCATTGAAGGTACGGTCAAGCGCCACAACCCCATCCGGGTACTGCGTGATAATGTAGTCATCTACGAAGGTGAGCTCGAATCACTGCGCCGATTCAAGGAAGACGTCAACGAAGTGCGTAACGGCATGGAGTGCGGTATCGGCGTCAAGAACTACAACGACGTCAAGGTTGGTGACCAGATCGAGGTCTTCGAAGTCGTGCAGGTCGAGCGTACTCTGTAAAGAGTTCCAGACGAACAGGTTCCTGACAAGGAGGTACACCAGATGCCACAAGAATATAGTCGTGCGCGCCGGGTCGGTGATCAGATCCAGCGCGAAATCGCGCTCTTGCTGCAGCGGGAGGTCAAGGACCCCCGCGTCGGCATGGCTACTGTTTCGGCGGTAGAAGTATCCAGCGATCTGGCCTACGCGAAAGTCTTTGTGACTTTCCTCGGCAAGGAAGAGCAATCGGATATCGACGAAGCCCTGAAGGTGCTGGATGGCGCCAAGGGCTATCTGCGTTCGCAACTGGCAAAATCCATCCGCATGCGACAGGTGCCGGAATTGCGCTTTCTCTATGACGCGTCCATTTCCCGGGGTAACGCCATGTCCGCGCTCATCGATCAGGCGATCGCCAAAGACAAGTCCCGGCACGAAGACGAAGACTGACCGGGTCAGAATTTCCCCGGTTCGGGTGACGAGGTATTCAAGTGGCAAGACAACGCAAGCGCGGCCGGGCGGTTGACGGCATTCTATTGCTCGACAAGCCCGAAGGCATCACTTCCAACGCGGCCCTGCAACGGGTGAAGAATCTGTTCCATGCCGCCAAAGCCGGCCACACCGGCAGTCTCGATCCCATTGCCACCGGCATGTTGCCGATTTGTCTGGGCGAGGGGACCAAGTTTTCCCGGTACCTGCTCGACTCCGACAAGCGTTACATCGTCAAGGGCAAGCTGGGCGAGAAAACCGAGACGGCTGATCGGGAAGGCGAGGTTATCCAGACCCGCGAAGTGGATGTCAGCGAACCGCAACTGGCGGCGTCCCTGACCTCCTTCCGCGGCACCATCAGCCAGGTGCCGTCCATGTACTCGGCGCTCAAGCACAAGGGCGAGCCACTCTACAAACTCGCCCGCAAGGGCATTACCGTGGAGCGGGAAGCGCGGGAAGTTCAAATCCACGCTCTGGAGTTGCTGTCTTTTGACGGTACTTTTTTCGAGCTGGATGTGGCGTGCAGCAAAGGCACCTATATTCGCAATCTGGTCGAAGACATCGGTGATCTGCTCGAATGCGGCGCTCATGTCGTCGAGTTGCGACGGCTGGATGTCGGGCCTTATCTGGCTGAGCAGATGATGACCCTGGAGCAACTGGAAGCGGTTGCCGAGGAAGACAAATACTCTCTCGACAAGTTACTGCTGCCGGTGGAATCTTCCGTTGCCCACTGGCCGGCTGTCGAGTTGTCGGACAATGCCGCCTATTACCTGAAAATGGGACAGCCGGTGCAGGTACCCGGCGCACCCGTGTCGGGCTGGGTAACACTCCGGGAAAACGGGGATCAGTTCATCGGACTCGGGGAGATCGATGATGATGGCCGGGTCGCCCCCCGGCGCCTGATACGTATGGATTAGTGATAACCGCCCCTCATACGAGGCGGGTAAAGCAAGAAATCAAAAGGTAGAAATAATGAATCAGAAACCGCTTGTGGTCTTTTCCCACGGCAAGGAGAGCGGCCCGTCCGGAGACAAAATCCGGGCACTGTCCGCTATCGCCATCAAGGCGGGGTTTGAGGTCGAGTCCCTGGATTACCGGGGCCTGCAACTGAAAGAGCGGATCGACAAACTGAAAGCCTTCGTTGCGGAGCTGGATACCCCCTTCGTGCTCGTCGGTTCGAGCATGGGCGGCTATGTGTCGACCATCACCGCGATGGAATCAACGCCCGCGGGCCTGTTCCTGATTGCACCGGCTTTCTATATGGAAGGCTATTACGTATCAGAGATCGAGAAAATCGCTTGCCCGGTATCGTTGGTACACGGCTGGAACGACGACATAGTGCCGGTGGAAAATGCTGTGCGTTTTGCCAGCACGGCCGGGGCCACCCTGCACGTGTTTGACGCCGGACACCGGCTGCGGGCGTTCATGCCGGAACTCGAGTCCCTGTTTGCGATGTTCCTGAAGCGGCTGCCGGTCGCCCGGCTGACCGGCGAGTCCGGCCAGATGGTGGTCAATCAGTAGCCCCGGGAATGCCGGCCTTGCTAGACCGGGCAGGCCTCAGGTACAATTGCGCCTCCTCGCGGATCCGGGCTGAATTAGTGATTGGCCGGATCGGAGAATTTTCCCTTTTTTTGGAGTAGTTATGTCACTAAGTAATGAAGCAAAAGCCGAAATTCTGGCTGAACACGGCCGTGGTGAGAACGACACCGGCTCCCCCGAAGTTCAGGTCGCGCTGTTGACTGCGCAGATTAACCACCTTCAGGGACATTTCAAGGAACACAAGCATGACCACCATTCCCGTCGTGGTCTGCTGCGCATGGTAAGCCAGCGTCGGAAATTGCTGGACTATCTCAAGCGAAAGGATCAGGAACGCTACGCTGACCTGATTCAGAAACTGGGTCTACGCCGCTAGGCGACAGCATCCGCAAGGGGCCTTTTCTGGCCCCTTTTTGCTATTTTTACGACCCTCATTTGACACAGTGAAATTGCAACGAAAGCAGGTAAACGAGTGAATTACGTAAAAAAGACATTTAAGTACGGTGACAAGACCGTCACCATGGAGACCGGCAGGATAGCCCGTCAGGCAACCGGCGCGGTCATGATTGACATGGAAGGTACCAGTGCTCTGGTCTCGGTTGTCGCCCGTAAAGAAGCCGACCCGACAAGGGACTGGTTCCCCCTGACCGTCAATTATCAGGAAAAAACCTACGCTGCCGGCAAGATCCCCGGTGGCTTCATGAAGCGTGAAGGCCGTCCTTCCGATTCCGAAACTCTGACAGCCCGTCTGATCGACCGGCCCATCCGCCCACTGTTTCCCAAAGGTTTCATGAACGAAGTACAGGTGGTAATCACCATCGTTTCCCTGAACCCTGAAATCGATCCGGAAGTGGTCGCCATGCTGGGTACCTCGGCAGCGCTGTCGATTTCCGGCATACCTTTCAGTGGCCCTATTGGCGCCGCCAAGGTCGGTTACAGCAATGGCGATTACCTGCTGAACCCGACTCGCACCGAACTGGAAGATTCCTCACTGGAATTGTCAGTTGCCGGTACCGAAGCCGCGGTTCTGATGGTCGAATCCCGTGCCAAGGAATTGCCCGAGAACGTTATGTTGGGCGCGGTCATGTTTGGCCACCAGGAAATGCAGGTCGCCATCAAGGCCATCAATGAACTGACCGCGGAAGCGGGCAAGGAAAAGTGGGTCTGGGAAGCGCCTGAAGAAAATGTTTCTCTGGCCGATCAGATCAAGAGCAAGGCTGGCGAGCAGATTTCCGAAGCCTACCAGGTCGCCGACAAGATGGCGCGCAAGGTCCGTCTCGACGAAATCCGCGATCAACTGGTTGAAGACATGGCCGGTGACGAAGACGACAAGCCTTCCGCCGACGAAGTCAAAACCGTATTCCACAAGGTCGAAAAGCATGTGGTCCGCAGCCGGGTCATCTCCGGTTCGCCCCGTATCGACGGCCGCGAACACGACATGGTCCGCGCCCTCGACGTGCGTACCGGCGTATTGCCCCGCACCCACGGCTCCGCCATCTTTACCCGGGGTGAAACCCAGGCATTGGTCGTCGCGACCTTGGGCACCGCCCGGGACTCGCAAATTGTCGACGCCCTTCAGGGTGAGTTCCGCGACAGTCTGATGATGCACTACAACTTCCCGCCCTACTGTGTCGGCGAAACCGGCTTCATGGGCTCGCCCAAGCGCCGGGAAGTCGGTCACGGTTGGCTGGCCCGTCGCGGCGTTACCGCGGTCATCCCGAGCCAGGAAGAATTTCCTTACACCATTCGCGTGGTTTCTGAAATCACCGAATCCAACGGCTCCAGCTCCATGGCCTCCGTGTGTGGCACCAGCCTCGCGCTGATGGATGCCGGCGTGCCAATCAAGGCGCCGGTAGCCGGTATCGCCATGGGTCTGGTCAAGGAAGGCGACGACTACGTGGTCCTGTCCGACATTCTCGGTGATGAAGATCACCTGGGCGATATGGACTTCAAGGTTGCCGGTACCGAAGCCGGGGTAACCGCCCTGCAGATGGATATCAAAATCCAGGGCATCACCCAGGAAATCATGGAGAAGGCATTGCACCAGGCCAAAGGTGGCCGCCTGCACATCCTCAAGGTCATGAACGAAGCCATTTCCGCGCCCAAGGAAGATATTTCCGAGTTTGCACCGCGCATTACCAGCTTCAAGATCGACCCCGAGAAAATCCGTGACGTCATCGGCAAGGGCGGCAGCGTGATCCGCGCCCTGACCGAAGAGACCGGCACCATTATCGAGATCGAGGACGATGGTACCGTCAAGGTTGCGGCTGTCGAAAAAGCCGCCGGTGATGAAGCCATTCGCCGTATCAAGGAAATCACCACCGACGTGGAAGCCGGCCAGGTTTATACCGGCAAGGTTGCCCGTCTGGCGGATTTCGGCGCCTTCGTCAATATCCTTCCCGGCAAGGACGGTCTGGTACACATTTCCCAGATTGCCCACGAGCGGGTACAGAAGGTCTCTGACTACCTCAAGGAAGGTGATGAAGTGAAGGTCAAGGTGCTTGAAGTCGACCGTCAGGGCCGGGTCCGCCTGTCCATGAAGGAACTGATCGATCCGCCTGCCGAGGAAAAGGCTGCTGAAGCCAGCTCCGCGGAGGAAGGCAACCAGTAAGCATTGCCTTGCAGGTCAGCCATGAAAAAGCCGGGACTTTCCCGGCTTTTTTTTTGCCGGCTGATAGTCTAGGGTAGTTGGCAACATGGCGCCCGGTATCAGCTGGATAAGGGCGCGCCAGACAGGGAGCAAGTCATGACCCACCTGAAAAATGAACCGCAGTTATTGAAGAAAGCCCTCGAGGTCGGGGAAAACTACGCGAAAAAAAGAGGCTATGCCGGTTTTTCGGCAACGGATTCGGCCAAGGAAAAAGTGGAGGCCCTGTACCGGCTGCTGGTGCAGGATAAACTGTTGCAGCCCTTGCCCGCGGATCAGGAGTCGGGACCCAACATGAAGCACAAACTGGCCCTGTGGCTGGCCCACCAGTTACCGGACGACCACCCCCTGCTCAGGTAAACCGGCCCGCTGATTGAATTGCGGGGCCATTTCTGCTTTATTGGTCAAGTTATTGATAATTATCGTAAAGCTGTTTAATCAGGTTCATCTGGGGGACACAGGACATGAAGCCGGAAGCTGAAGCCTACTGGAAAGCCAATTTGCGATTAATCTGCGGCTCTCTGCTGATCTGGTTCGTGGTGTCCTTCGGCTTTGGCATCTTGCTCGTCGAGCCTCTCAATAAATTCTACCTGGGCGGTTATCCCCTGGGATTCTGGTTTTCCCAACAGGGTTCCATCTACACTTTTATCCTGCTGATCTTTTTCTATACCTGGCGCATGAACCATCTGGACAGGAAGTATCACGTCGATGAGGTGTGAGCGCGCCTGCCGCCGGGCATAACCACAACAAATAACCGGGACCCGCCATGGACTTGCAGACTCTCACTTATCTTGTCGTCGGCCTCAGCTTTGCCCTGTATATCGGTATTGCCCTCTGGAGCCGGGCGAGCAGCACCAGCGAATTCTATGTCGCCGGCAAGCATGTGCACCCCGTCGCCAACGGCATGGCGACCGCCGCCGACTGGATGTCGGCCGCCTCCTTCATTTCAATGGCCGGGCTGATCGCCTTTCTCGGTTATGAGGGCGGTGTGTATCTGATGGGCTGGACCGGCGGCTACGTATTGTTGGCCATGTTGCTGGCGCCTTACTTACGCAAGTTCGGCAAGTACACGGTGCCGGAATTTATCGGCGATCGTTATTGCTCCCAGGTCGCGCGGGTGGTGGCGGTCATTTGCCTGATATTTATTTCCTTCACCTATGTCGCCGGCCAGATGCGCGGCGTCGGCATCGTCTTTTCCCGGTTTCTGGAAGTGCCGCTGGAAACCGGCCTCTATATCGGCATGGGCGTGGTGTTCATCTATGCGGTGCTCGGCGGCATGAAAGGCATCACCTACACCCAGGTCGCCCAGTATTGCGTGCTGATCTTTGCCTATACGGTACCGGCGGTATTTATTGCCTTCCAGTTTACCGGCAATCCCGTGCCGCAGCTGGCCCTCGGCGCGGAAACCGGTGACGGCGGTTACCTGCTCGCCAGACTGGACGGCATTCTCGAGGATCTCGGATTCGGCCGTTATACCGGCCCGTTTAATGACAAATCCATGGTTGATGTCTTTGCCATCACTCTGGCCCTGATGGTGGGCACGGCGGGGTTGCCCCATGTGATCGTGCGTTTTTTCACGGTACCGAAAGTACGGGACGCACGCCGCTCGGCCGGCTGGGCGCTGGTGTTTATCGGCATCCTCTACACCACGGCACCGGCAATTGGCGCTTTGGCGCGGATCAATCTGGTCACGACCGTGAACGGGGTCGAAGGTACGGGTACCGACTACCAGGCGATCCCGGACTGGTTCCGGACCTGGGAAAATGCCGGGCTGCTCGCCTGGGTGGACCACAACGGCGACGGCAAGGTGCAGTATGCGGCGGGCGAGGCTTTTGACGGTGGCCGACCGGTGTTTGATGAAGACAAACGTACGGGAGCAGGTGCTCGTCAGGTGACCAATCCCGGCCCCGGCATTGCCGAAGGGACGGCGCCTTTTGCGAACGAGATTTACGTCGACAGGGATATCATGGTGCTCGCCAACCCGGAGATTGCCGGGTTGCCGGACTGGGTGGTGGCCCTGATAGCGGCGGGCGGGATCGCCGCGGCCCTGTCAACTGCCGCGGGCCTGCTGCTGGTGATCTCGGTGAGCATTTCCCATGATTTGCTGAAGAGTACTTTTGCCCGCCAGATCAGCGAGAAATCAGAATTGCTCGCCGGCCGCATTGCCGCAGCGGTCGCGATTGTCATCGCCGGATATCTTGGCCTGCACCCGCCGGCGTTTGTCGCCCAGGTCGTGGCTTTTGCGTTCGGTCTCGCGGCCTCGTCATTGTTTCCGGTGATACTGCTCGGAATTTTCAGCAAGCGCATGAATCATCAGGGCGCGATTGCCGGCATGTTGTCGGGGCTGATTTTTACGACCGGTTACATCATCTGGTTCAAGGGCGTGTTCATTGCCCCGGTCGCAGAAAATATTTCGGCCAACTGGTTATTGGGAATTTCACCGGAAGGCATAGGCGCGGTTGGCATGGTGATTAATTTCGCGGTGGCACTGACAGTATCCCGATTGACGGCGCCGCCTCCTAAAGCCGTGGTGGAGATGGTCGAGCGCATTCGGGTACCTCTGTAGCACGGGGTAATGCCGGACCCGGGGAGAGTCTGGCACTATCGTTTCATAAAAACCGACAGGGCCGTCAGTCGCGGTACGTTTTGCAGAATGACGTTCAGGCTCACCAGGATCGGCACCGCGAGCAACATGCCGACCGGCCCCCACAGCCAACCCCAGAGCACGAGTGACACGAACACCATGACCGGACTCAGCTTGAGGCGCTGGCCGACAACCAGCGGCGTCACGACCTGGCCCTCCAACGCGGTCAGACCAAAATAGACCAGGGGCAGCATCAGCGCTTTGGAGACTTCGGGGAACGTGGTCAGACCGACGAAGGTCAGGATCACGAGGGTCAGGAAGGGACCAACGTAGGGCACGAAATTGAGCAGGCCGGCCAGGGTTCCCCACAGCCAGGGGTTGGGCACGTCGAGCAGATACATGGTACCGGTGACAGCGAAACCCAGGGTGATGTTGATCAAGGTGATGGTCAACAGATACCGGGAAATATCCGATTGTATATGGCGGATGACGGTGACGATGCGCCGCTGCTCGGTGAAGTTGCGGCCCAGCTTGGTAAACTTGAGCAGAAAGGAATCACCGGCGGACAGGAGGAAAAAGGTCAGGAATACGGCGATACCGGCGTAGGTCAGCAGCGTCGGTACATTGCTGGCCACCTTGTTGAGAAAGGTCGGTTTCTCGACGGTCACTTTCGGAGCGTCCGGTTGGTCGCCAATTTTCGTCATCTTTTCGACCTGCTCGGACACTTCCTGAATATCCTGCAAGGGTTTTTGGGCGGAGGCCATGCTGCCGCGCAGACTTTCGATACTGGTTGGTGCTTCCCGCAGCCATTCCTGCGCCGGCTCGACCAGCATGCTGGTGGTCAGCCCGAACACGAAAACAAATCCCGACACGATCAGCGCGGCTGAAACGACCAGAGGAATGTGCATGCGGGTCATCAGGGCAACGACCGGCGAAAACAGCAGGTTCAGGTAGAGGGCTAGGGTGATCGGGATCAGAATCGGCGCGGCCAGATACAGCGTATAGAGGATGGCCAGTGTCGCCAGCACGGACAGTGCCAGCGAGCGGACCACGACCAGGTCCATGGCAGTCTTGTCAGCGGGCTCTTTGGTTGCGGTCATGGGGGCTCGCTGGTTGTTCATCGATGCCCTGCAGCGTAACAGGTAATCAAAGATTGTCCGAAATTTTGTCACCGGCCCGTTCGGACAGCAACTGGGCCTCCTCTTCGTCCCCGGCCTTGTCCGAATGCAGGGCTCCGTAAAGCAAGCCCGACGCATAGCGGATAATGGTCATACGAATAATCGCCTTGATGGCGGACGGGGAGTGGTCCTGGTGGTCGGCATCGTTATCCTGCTCATCTTCCTGCTCATCGTCGGAGGAGCCGCCACTGCGACCGACCATCCAGCCGATGGCAAAGGATATTGCGAGTGTCGCGGGTCGGGCCATGAGTGCCTGGGCCGTAGTTTTGATCTCGGAGACATCTTCCCTGATGGCGGAGCGCCGGTACTCTACACCGGCCTGCTTGGCGTCAATTCTGTTTTTTTGTCCTGACAGACTAGTCATCTTCCTCTCCAAAAATCATTTGCCGGGATGCCCTGAAATTCAGGTTTCTGGCAACCCGGCGGATCACCAGATAGGAGCCGACGGCCAGCAGGGCGTTGACGAGGGCACAGATCAACATGGTCAATGCCAGCGACACGCCGCTCTGGACCAGGGCCAGCACAATCGCGGCCACCAGAAAGCCCCAGGTGGTCAAAGCGAGGCCACTCAGAAATGCGGCGGCAATAAGGATGACCGACAGCGAAGATACCGCCAGCTTGCCTTCGAGAAAGACGATTTCAACGATCGCCTTTACCTGCTCAGTGACATCCTGCCACAGCTGATGGACATCCTGGCCAAGATTGCCGAGGGTTGCTTCGCCAGCGGGGTCCGGGTCGGAATTTTCAGGCGTGTCGTGAAAATTCGATGCCATTCGCGATTACTTTTTCAGCAGTCTGGAGATAGCGAATCCGACCGCGAAAGCAATACCGACCGCCCGGGCGGGGTTCTCATTGACATAGTCACGGACGGTTTCCAGCGCATCTTTTGACATCTGCTCGGCCTGATGGGTCGCATCGCGCGCTTTGACCCGGGCTTCGGCGGCGGTTTCGCGGATGGACTCCTCCGCAGAGGCGGCTTTGTCGGATGCCTTGTCGACAGCTTCATGGGCCGCTTTTGTGGCTTTCGCAGTGGAGGGGGCGGTCCTTGCAGTGGATTTGGTGGTGGATGCTTTTGCCATGACATAAACTCCTTTGTCTGTGGATTTCACACGCAATATCAATATCGCGATCAAGACAAAACGTCAATCTCTGACGTTGCCCATGTTTTCACTCTAGTCGGTAAATCGCAGCGACTCAAATTAATCGCCGCAAGTTCCGCGACCCTTTCGGGGCGGCGGTCAACGGGAAGCGGGTCGGGGACCGAAAAGGCGCCGAGGTCGTCGGCGCCGGTCCGGAAACTAGATGTTGTAGTAGGAACGTACCTCTTTGTGCCAGGCCGGATCCGATTGATTGGGCCAATGGTCCTTGTCAAAGCCGGGAGCGTTTTCGAGGCGCTCCTTGCTTTCGTTAAGCACAAAGCATTTATTCTCGGTATCCAGATTCATGGCCTGCAAGGGTACGGCAAAGAGTTTGTCGCCGATGCCCAGAAACCCGCCGAATGACAGCACGGCATAGGAAACATCGCCGCCGTCGACATTAACCATCAGGTCCTCGATGTTGCCGAGATCTTCGCCGGCTCCATTTTTCACGCTGTCACCAATGATAGAGGTTGCAGATAAATTCATGGTCAGCTTCTCCTTTTTTGAATGCTTCCTTGAGTCAGTGGAGCCTTTCCGCGTTGCGCGGTAAAGGGTGGGGCGACGCCATCATCCGTCGGACAGTTGCACTATGGCGGACGCAGGTTCATGGGGATATCCCCGAACCGGCGATGGCGAGGCTATGATGGAGGGCAATGCAGAAACTGTGCCAGCCCGGGAAAAGCCAACCATTACCGGGCGGGTGCAAATTCCGATGCTCCGGCAAACCGGCAAAAGTGCACAATTTTTGTAACTCTTACGCCGGCCGTTTGTAATAGTTACAAATGCAGCGGGGCGCTATAACGGCGGCTACCGTTGGCGCTTCCTGTGGCGGGCCCCGGGGGCGCCGGCCGTTCCCGGTCTGTAGGAGATGGAGAGTGTCCGGCGTCTTGAGCGGGCAGCAGGGCCGGGCTATGCTGGAAACCTGAATCTTGCGCCGGAGGCCGAACACTTTTGTCAACCGTGAACCTCATTCTGATCGGCGGCTTCGCGGATTCGGTGCCGGTTATTTCCGGCGGGCCCATACAAAGACGCCTGCAGCCTTATCTGGCGGATCAACCCTGGGCCAACCGGTGTCAGCTTCGCTATTTTACCCACCGTCAATTCGAAGCCGCACGGCAATTTGCCGGCCGCGAGCAGACGCCGACCATCCTGATTGCCCACAGCTATGGTTGCGATAGTTTTTTCTCCGGCATCAGTCCGACTTTGGCACAGGCGCGCTTCCCCCTGCATTTGCTGGTCACCCTGGATCCGGTCGGCAAACGCAGACCCCGGCCACTTCTCGAGCCGGCCGGGAATCGTCCGGTCATGCACCAGTGGGTCAATGTGCGGGCGTCATCCGCAGTGCCGGATCGAAGCGACATGACCGCCTCCCTGGCACGGTTGCGGGGGGGCGGCAAATGGCCTGACTGTGAGGGCGCCGATAACCTCGAATTTAGCGGTCACCATGCCGACACCATCGGCATGGTCAATTGCCCGGGGCCCGATGGCCGGTCCGTCATGGCGCGCATTTCGGAGGTGATTGCTCGGGCGTGATGGCGGGCAGTGCGCATTTTTACCCTTGACTGAAGCGCCAATCAGGTTAGCGTGGGGGCATCCCGTACACTTTGAATCCTGGAGTTCTCATGCGCCTTGTTTCACTGTTTGCCGCCTGCCTGTTGGCAACACCCCTGTTCGCGGAAGAACAAAATCCGGCACCCGCCCAGCCCGCGCCTTGTACTGCGGTCGAGTACCGGCAATTTGATTTCTGGATCGGCGAATGGGAAGTGTTTGATCCGGCGGGTCAGCGGGTTGGGGAAAACCGGATCGAGTCGATCCTGGGAGGCTGCGTGCTGAAAGAAAACTGGACCAGTGCCAGCGCCAACCGGGGCGAGAGTTTCAACATTTTTGATGCCCGCCGACAGGTCTGGCACCAGACCTGGGTGGATAACAGCGGCTCCCTGTTGCAGATCGAGGGCGGACTGCGCGATGGCAACATGGTGCTCTCCCAGCAGGTGCAGGGTGCCGATGGCCAGACCGTCACCCACCGGATTACCTGGACCCCCAATGCCGACGGCAGTGTACGTCAGCACTGGCAATCAAAAACCGGCGACGCCGACTGGCAAACCCTGTTCGACGGGCTCTACCGGAAAAAATCCGGCTGAGCGAAGGCTATTCGACGGCCTGCTGATCGCGCCGGAAGGTGAGGGTAAAGGTCACCGGCACCACCTTGCTGATGCCCGGCAGTCCCGCGATCTCTCTTAATTTTTCGAGGTTGGCGTTGAGACCGAAGGCACTGGTCGTCAGCAGCACCGGCGCGACCGTTGTAATCTGCAGGCGCTTGTCGGCCAGCCGCTGGATAATCACTTCGGCCCGGACCTCTGTGCGCTTGCCATGCAATTCCAGTATGCCATCGAGGCTTGTGAGCAGAGGATGGGCCGGCTTCAGCTTTTTCACCTTGTCGACGGGCCACTTTCCGGACAAGGTCGCGGACTCGAAGTTGGCGACTTCAAAAAACAGCTCCTTCATACGGCTGTCCCGTATTTCGATGCCGGTATCGACACTGGTGAGATCGATGGTCATCGAGAACTCGCCCTGATCCTCAAGGTAAGCTTCAAAGTTGCCGAAGTGATGCAGTTCGCCAACCTGATCCGCCTTGATGGAGACGAAGTGCAAGCGGGAGGTTTCCGGCTCGAGTCGCCAGTTCGCAAGAGCGGCGTTGTTCCAGAGACCCGGCACCGACAGCAGCAGGAACAGGAACGTGAACGGGATATTGCGCGAGCGGCGACGTCCGGGAGTCTGTGTGAGGGTGGCGGGAATGTTCATGAAACGGATCTCCAGAAGGCGGGTTTGTGATGTTGCTGGTCGACATAGTCTATAAGGCTTGGGAAGAAATCCCAAAAAACCGTTTCCAGCTCATCGTACTGCCGACGGATTTCACCGCCCGCTTCGGCCAGGGGATTGTGCCGGGTCAGACGCCGGCTGATCCCCTGTAGCGAGCGATCGAGGATGTCGAGATGGCGGTATTCCGAAAGCAGATCCCGCTCCCGGATAAAACGGGCCATGGGCCACATGGCGGGTATCAGCAACGGCTCGTGAATGCGCAGCAGGTCATTGGCGTCCCGGCTCATGTCGGCCAGCGGATAGGCGCTGAAGGCCTGCCAGTGACGGGCCAGAAAATGATCAAACACCATATCCAGAATAATGCCGCTGTAGCGCCTGAACTCCGGCGCGAACAGATGCCGGGCCTGCCGAACCGAGTCATGGCTGTCGGTAAAGGCGTCGATGGCCCGGTGCTGGCGCACGCCCAGATCGAATCCCGGCGGCAGGTAGCCGAGATCCCGGCCCTTGCAAAAGTCGCCCAGCAGATTACCCAGCAGCGGATAGGGCTGGGGCTCGGAAAGATACAGATGGGCGAGATAGTTCATAGGGGTACCGGGGCTTGGGCCAGTATAGCCCGCTCTGGCGGGTTTGTCCGGTGCGGGGCCCGGCCGGCGGAGGAGGTCGCCGGAGCGCTTGCTGGTTAAAAAACAGCCGATTTTATCTGGTACGGGCCGTCACCGCTTTGTTATAATCCCCGCCCTTCCGCCACGAGCCATGATGTCCTTAATGAGCAAAAAGTTATTTATCAAGACCTGGGGCTGCCAGATGAACGAGTACGACTCGAACCGGATGGCGGATTTGCTGGCTGCGACCCATGCCCTTGAACTCACCGATTCTGCCGACAATGCCGACGTGGTATTGCTCAACACCTGCTCGATCCGGGAAAAGGCCCAGGAGAAAGTCTTCTCCCAGCTGGGCCAGTGGAAGCACCTCAAGGAGACCAATCCGGGGCTGGTGATCGGGGTTGGCGGTTGTGTCGCCTCCCAGGAAGGCGAAGCCATCCGCACCCGGGCGCCCTATGTGGATGTGGTTTTCGGACCCCAGACCCTGCACCGGTTGCCGGAAATGATCGACCAGGCCGGACTCGGCAAGGCCGCCGTCATCGACGTGTCCTTCCCGGAAATCGAAAAATTCGACCGCTTGCCGGAACCGAGGGCGGAAGGCCCCACGGCATTCGTCTCGGTCATGGAAGGCTGCTCCAAGTATTGCAGTTTCTGCGTGGTGCCCTACACCCGGGGCGAGGAAGTCAGCCGGCCGTTCGATGACGTGCTCGCCGAATGTGCCCAGCTCGCCGATCAGGGGGTGCGGGAAATCAACCTGCTCGGCCAGAACGTCAATGCCTACCGCGGCGTCAGCCATGACGGGATCCACATGGATCTGGCGGAGCTGATCACCTATGTGGCGGCCATTGACGGCATCGACCGGATCCGGTTCACCACCTCCCATCCGGTAGAGTTTTCCGACAGTCTGATTGAGGTTTACGGCGAAGTGCCGGAGCTGGTCAGCCATCTGCATCTGCCCGTCCAGAGCGGTTCGGATCGGATCCTCGCGCTCATGAAGCGCGGTCATACCGCCCTCGAATACAAATCGAAAATCCGCCGGCTGCGGGCCCTGCGTCCGGACATCAGCATGTCTTCGGATTTTATCGTCGGCTTCCCTGGCGAAACCGATGCGGATTTCGAAGCCACCATGAACCTGATCGCCGACATCGGCTACGATCACAGTTTCAGTTTTATCTACAGTCCCCGGCCCGGCACACCGGCGGCGGAATTGCCGGACGACACCGACATGGCCGTCAAGAAGCAGCGGCTGTCGATCCTGCAACAGCGGGTCCTGCAGCAGGCCCAGGGGATCAGCCGGCGCATGGTCGGCGGCACCGAACGCATCCTGGTCGAGGGCCCTTCGAAGAAAGACGTCATGGAGCTGGCGGGCCGTACCGAGAATAACCGGGTCGTGAACTTTGTCGGCGGCCCGGAATTGATCGGACAATTCGCCGACGTCCGGATCACCGAAGCCTACACCAATTCGCTGCGCGGCGAACTGGTCCGCTGAGGCTCCCGATGAGTAATCTCAATGCCGCCGAATTTTCCCTGGAGCCGGTGGACAACCAGCGCCTTGCCAGTCTGTGTGGTCATCTCGACGCCAATCTTCGCCACATCGAGCGGCGCCTTGGCGTGGAGATAAATGTTCGCGGCGGCACGGCGACCATCATCGGCGACGCAGCCAACGTCACGTCGGCGCGCAACGTGCTGGAGCAGTTGTACGACATGACCCACCAGCGCAGCGAGATCGAATCTGCCCATGTGCACATGGCGTTGCAGGAGCAGCAAGCCAGCCTGGACAGCAAGCAGGGGCAGGGCAAGCAGGTCCGGGTGGTGACCACCAAGCGTGGCGTAATTCGGCCCCGGGGTCCCAACCAGGGCGCCTACCTGAATGCCATTCGCGATCACGATGTCAGCTTCGGGATCGGTCCCGCCGGTACCGGCAAGACCTACCTGGCCGTGGCCTGTGCGGTAGAAGCTCTGGAGCGTCAGGAAGTGCGGCGCATCGTGCTGGCCAGACCGGCGGTCGAAGCCGGTGAGCGGCTCGGGTTCTTGCCGGGCGATCTGGCCCAGAAAGTCGATCCCTATCTGCGCCCGCTCTACGATGCCCTCTATGAAATGCTCGGCTTCGAAGCGGTGGCCAAACTGATGGAGCGCAACATCATTGAAGTCGCGCCCCTGGCCTACATGCGCGGCCGCACCCTCAATGATGCTTTCGTGATCCTCGACGAGAGTCAGAACACCACCGTCGAGCAGATGAAAATGGCGCTGACCCGGATCGGTTTCAACAGCCGCGCGGTGGTCACCGGCGACATTACCCAGGTGGATTTGCCCAGCGGCAAGGTGTCCGGTTTGCGCCATGTAATAGAAGTACTGAACGGGGTCAAGGACATCAGCTTTACCTTCTTCAACTCCGCCGACGTGGTGCGCCATCCGGTGGTGCAGAGTATCGTTCGCGCCTATGAAGATTTTGAGTCCCAATCCGGGCCGGACGGCAAACCGAATGACGCTTGAACTCGACTACCAGCGTGCCACCGAAGCGGACCATATTCCCGACGCGGCTGCCTGCGCGAAAATTCTGCAGGCGGCGCTCGACGGCGTCCGGCAACAAGATGCCGGGGCTGTCGAAGACGAACCGGAAATCACCTTGCGCATCGTCGGCGAGGATGAAGGCCGTAATCTCAATCTCACTTATCGGGGACGAGACCAGGCAACCAACGTGTTGTCGTTTCCGTTTGACGCGCCGGATCACGTCGACAGCCATCTTCTGGGCGATCTGGTCGTCTGTGCGCCAGTGGTCGAAGCGGAAGCCGCAGAGCAGGATAAACCGGTCGATGCTCACTGGGCCCATATGCTCATTCATGGCGCCTTGCATTTGCTGGGTTACGATCATATAACTGACAAGGATGCCCAAATCATGGAGCGACTCGAACGGGACATACTGGCCCGGTTAGGCTGCCCCGACCCCTATGCGGGCGATCAATAATGAGTTTTTGGAGCGACAGCAATTTCTATGAGTGACGATCCAGAGCAACCTCCCTCGAGATCCTTTTTCCATCGGTTTTTTCATAAATTCAGCGCTACGCCGAAAGATCGGAATGATCTGGTCGAACTGTTGCGGGATGCGCAAAAAGACACCCTGATCAAATCTGACGCCCTGTCGATGATGGAGGGCGTTTTGCAGGTTTCGGAAATGCAGGCCCGGGACATCATGGTACCGCGCTCACAAATGGTGGTGATCGAAGCCAATGCTCCCCTGGAGGCCATTTTACCTTCGGTGGTGGAGTCTACCCACTCCCGGTTTCCGGTGATCGGCGACAACCGGGATGACATTGAAGGCATCCTGCTCGCCAAGGAATTGCTCGCCTACAGTTTCAAGATTGAAGGTATGGTCAGCCCCCAATTCGAAATCCGGGATTTGCTGCGTCCGGCGGTGGTGATCCCGGAAAGCAAACGTCTCGATATCCTGCTCAAGGAATTCCGTCTCAACCGCAACCATATGGCGATCGTGGTGGACGAGTACGGCGGCGTCTCCGGACTGGTCACGATCGAGGATGTGCTGGAGCAGATTGTCGGCGAGATCGAAGACGAGTTCGACGTCGAGGAAGACGACGAGAATATCCGCTGGCACAACGCCAACGAGTACACCATCAAGGCCAAGACCCCTATCGAGGATTTCAACGAAACCTGCAAGTCGAATCTCGATGAACAGGATTTCGATACCATCGGGGGTCTGGTCGTGCAGGCCTTCGGCCACTTGCCGGCCCGGGACGAGTCGGTCGTGGTCGGTAACTTCAAGTTTACCGTGCTGCACGCCGATAACCGTCGGGTGCGGCTGTTGCGTGCCAAACGCCGGGTCGCCAAGACACCGGAGTCTCGGGCTTCGTGAGTCGTTTTTCAGGTTGGCGCGCAATGCTGGTCGCGCTGATTGCCGGCGCGCTCTTTCCCCTCGGTTTTGCGCCGCTGGACTGGTGGCCGGTAACCCTGCTCGCCGTCAGTACCCTGTTCTGGCTGACCACCGATGCACCGCCCCGTATCGCCGCGCGCATGGGATTTGCGTTCGGTCTCGGCATGTTCGGGGTCGGCATCAGCTGGGTGGCGGTCAGCATCCATGATTTCGGCCACGCGCCCTGGTGGCTGGCCGCATTTCTGACGCTGTTGTTTGTCATGATCCTGGCCGCGTTTATCGCCCTGATGACCTGGGTGGACGCGCGTTTGCTGGCGCGGCTGCCCGGGCTGTCGCGGGCGCTGCTCTGGCCGCTTCTGTGGCTCGCGACAGAGCTGTTCCGCACCCACTTCCTGACCAATTTTCCGTGGCTCTATCTCGGCTACAGCCAGTTCGAAGGACTCTTCGCGGGACTGTTTCCGTTGCTCGGCATCTTCGGGGTGACCTTGCTGGGAGCGCTCTTTTGCACGCTGCTGGTCTACGGTCTCGGTAGCGCTGGCAAGTCCCGCGGGGTGACGCTTGCCGGATTACTGGTCCTGATTGTCGTCGGCTTTGGCCTCGGCCGGGTGGACTGGGGACGGCAACCGGTAGCCGCCGAGGTTTCGGTAGCGTTGGTGCAGGCCAATGTCGATCAGAACGAGAAATGGCAGCGCAGTGCCTTCACCGGCATCGTCGACCGGTACCGGGCCCTGTCGGAACCCTACTGGGGCTACGACTACATTATCTGGTCGGAAGCCGCCATACCGGCACGCTTTGATCAAATCGGTTTTCTCGCCGACGCCTGGCGGCGGCGGGGCCGGGAGGCAGGCACCACCCTGATCTCCGGGTTTCCCGTATTTGAGCCGGACACCGACACCTGGTACGCGAGCCTGATCAGCCTCGGCGTTACCGAGCATCGTTACGACAAACAGGAACTGGTACCTTTCGGCGAGTATGTGCCCTTGCAGTCGGTACTGCGGGGCATGATTGAGTTTTTCGATCTGCCGATGTCGAGCTTTACCCGGGGCGAGGCGACCCAGAAAATCTTTACGACCGACAAACTGAAACTGACCCCGGCGATTTGTTATGAAATTGCCTTCCCCGGTCTGGTGCTGGATTTGGCCCGTCAGGGATTCGAAGGGGCAGCGGGGGAGGGCGGCCCGGGAGCCACGGCGCGACCGAATGTCATTGTGACGGTCAGCAATGATGCCTGGTTCGGCGCATCCTGGGGACCGCTGCAGCATTTCCAGATGGTGCGCACCCGGGCGCTCGAGCTTGGCATGCCGGTGCTGCGGGCGACCAACAACGGCATCACCGCGATCCTCGATCGGCATGGCCGGGTCGAGAAACGTCTGCCCCAGTTTGAACGGGGCGTGCTGGCCAGCCGCCAACGACTGGAAAGCGCGCAAACGCCCTATGCCCGTTACGGGTTTGCCGGCGTCTGGATGCTGGCAGTGCTGTTAATGGCCGGCGCACTGATCGGCTGGCGCCGGCACAGGTAGTACCTTGCGGATCCGCGCTTACTCGTCGCGATAGCGCATCCGGTACCAGAAGCCGCCGATGATTTCGTGCAAAGCCAGTTGACTGTTACGCAGGGCCGCCGCTGACGGCAACCAGTCCAGCAGGGCCAGTTCCGGCGCGGCATTGGTGACAAAGCCGGTCGGCGCGGGGATAACGGTCAGCCCCTGGCTTTCAAAGGCCCTGACCGCACGGGGCAGGTGCCAGGCCTGACTGATCAGCAGCACCTTTTCGACACCGGCTTCCTTGAGCATGCGCGCCGAGTACTCGGCATTCTCCCGGGTATTGCGTGACCAGACTTCCCGCCATTTCGGCTGCAGCCGGAAATCCTGTTCCAGCACTTGCGCCAATAACTCGGCTTCCGCCTGGCTGTCGCCGAATACGGTACCGCCGGAGAGCAGGATGGGCAGGTCGGTAGTGCGCGCCAGACGGGCGCCATAGCGAAGCCGCTCCAGTGACAATCGACTCGGCGTGTCCTGATATTCGTATTCCGGCGCCATGCGGTTGCGGCCGCCGGCGAGGATCACCAGTGCGGTAGTACCGGTCGGTTCGGCGCGCAATGACTCCAGGGTCTCCGCTGCGAGGGGCGGATACTCCTGGAGCTGGCCGATCAGGTGGCGGGAGATCAGCGGCATCGACAGGAAGTAAAGGGTCAGAATGGCGAACACGGCGAGGGAGCGGGCCAGGATCGGCATCCGCCGGCCAAGGGCAAAGGCCACGATCAGGAGCAGGAGGATGATCCCGGGCGGCAGGATCAGGGATTTGAGCGTGTAGTTGAATAGCGTTTCGGTCATCACCGGCACCTCCGCGAGAAGGCGCTGACAGCAGGGCGAGGAAGGGGGTTTGCTATTGTTGTCATCACAGGGCTCAGGTATCCTTTGCGGTTTGCTTTCGGCGAATTTTTCACCACTTTTTCGGTGACCGCAAATGCTAGCAAAGCGGCCACCGGTTTCCAGCGAACATCAACCCTAACGAGAGTTAATCGACACTTCCATGCAGGAACATTATCACCCCGAAAAAATCGAAGGCGCGGTCCAGAGCCATTGGCAGGAAACCGCGGCCCATCGCGCCGTCGAGGACAGCGACAAGGAAAAATACTATTGCCTGTGCATGTTTCCTTACCCCAGTGGCCGTTTGCACATGGGCCATGTCCGCAACTATACCATCGGGGATGTGATTTCCCGTTTCCAGACCATGCAGGGCAAGAGCGTCCTGCAACCCATGGGCTGGGACGCCTTCGGCCTGCCGGCGGAAAACGCGGCCATGAAGCACAATGTGCCGCCCGCCGAATGGACCGAACAGAATATCGAGTACATGCGTGCCCAATTGCAGCGTCTCGGATTCGGCTACGACTGGGAGCGTGAGCTCGCCACCTGCCGTCCCGAGTATTATCGCTGGGAGCAGTGGTTTTTTACCCGGCTCTATGAAAAGGGACTGGTCTACAAGAAAAATGCCGTCGTCAACTGGGACCCGGTCGACCAGACCGTGCTCGCCAACGAGCAGGTCATTGATGGCCGGGGCTGGCGCTCCGGCGCGTTGGTCGAGCGCCGGGAAATTCCCCAGTGGTTTATCAAAATCACCGCTTACGCCCAGGAACTGCTCGACGATCTGGACAAGCTCGATGACTGGCCTGAACAGGTGCGCACCATGCAACGCAACTGGATCGGCCGCTCCGAAGGGATCAATCTGCGCTTTGCCGTCGACGGCTTTGAAGAAGCCCTGGAAGTCTTTACCACCCGTCCCGATACCTTGCTCGGCGTCACCTATGTGGCGGTGTCCGCCCAGCATCCCCTCGCGGTCCAGGCCGCCGCACAAAACCCGGAGCTCGCCGCTTTCAATCGCGAGTGCGCCAATATCAAGGTCGCCGAAGCCGAGATGGCGACCATGGAAAAAAGGGGCATGGCCACGGGTTTTGAAGCGGTACACCCGCTGACCGGCGACAAGGTGCCGGTCTGGGTCGCCAACTTTGTGTTGTCCGATTACGGCTCCGGCGCGGTTATGGCGGTCCCCGGCCACGATCAGCGGGACTGGGAATTCGCGCGCAAATACGATTTGCCGATCACCCAGGTGATCGAACCCCTGCCGTCCGCGCGGCAGGATGCGGACGCCAGCGTCTGTGATCTCGACCAGGCCGCCTATGTCGACAAGGGCCGCCTGATCAACTCCGGCGAATTTGACGGTCTGGATTTCCAGGCGGCCTTCGACGCCATTGCCGATCATCTCGAGAAAACCGGGCAGGGCGAGCGGGTCGTGCATTTCCGTCTGCGCGACTGGGGCGTCTCCCGACAGCGTTACTGGGGCGCACCGATCCCGATGATCAACTGCGACGCTTGCGGCCCGGTACCGGTACCCGATGCCGATCTGCCGGTGGTTCTGCCAACGGAAGTAACCTTTGACGGCAGCGGCTCACCGCTGAAACAGATGCCGGAATTCCTGGATGTTGCCTGCCCGAAATGCAATGCGCCGGCACAGCGGGAAACCGATACCTTTGATACTTTCATGGAGTCGAGCTGGTATTACGCACGCTTCGCCAGCGCCGGTAACGATCAGGCCATGCTGGATGAGCGCGCCGACTACTGGACGCCGGTCGATCAGTACATTGGCGGCATCGAACACGCCATCCTGCATCTCTTGTATGCCCGTTTCTTCCACAAGCTGATGCGCGACGAGGGACTGGTCAACTCCGACGAACCCTTCCGGCGCCTGCTCACCCAGGGCATGGTGCTCGCCGAGACCTACTACCGGGAAGACGCCCAGGGCGCCCGGCACTGGTACGCGCCCAAGGATGTGGAAGTCATTCGCGATGACAAGGGCGGCGTGCAGTCGGCGGTCTGCAAGACCGACGGTCAGCCGGTGACGCCGGACGGCATGAGCAAAATGTCCAAGTCGCGCAACAACGGTATCGACCCGCAAATCATGATCGAAAAATACGGCGCCGACACGGTGCGTCTGTTCATGATGTTCGCATCGCCCCCGGATCAGACCCTGGAGTGGTCCGACTCCGGCGTCGAGGGCGCCAACCGTTTCCTGCGCCGACTGTGGAAGCTGGTCTATCAGCAGGTCAGCGACGGCGTGGCCGACAGCCAGTCCTTCGACGGCAGCGCGCTGCAAGGCGAACTTCGGGATCTGCATCGCAAGACCCACGAGACCATCGCCAAGGTCAGCGACGACATTGCCCGCCGCAACACCTTCAATACGGCGATTGCCGCGATCATGGAATTGCTCAACCAGGTGGCCAAAACCGGCACTGGCGACGACGGGCGCGCGGTTGTCCAGGAAGCCCTGGAAGCCGCGGTGCTCCTGCTGTCGCCCATCGTGCCCCACATCTGTCAGGAACTCTGGCAACAACTCGGCCACGACGGCGACGTCGGTCGGCAGTCCTGGCCCCAGGTCAACGAGGCCGCGCTGGTGCAAGACGAGAAACTGATTGTCGTGCAGGTCAACGGCAAGGTGCGCGCCAAGCTGACGGTGCCCACCGGCGCCAGCCGTGAGCAACTCGAAAGCCGGGCACTGGCGGACGAAAATGTCGCGCGTTTTATTGACGGCAAGACGGTCCGTAAAGTAATTGTAGTACCAGACAAGCTTATAAACGTAGTGGTGGCGGGATGATGATAGTGCGTACGATTGTTCTGGGTGGACTGGTGTCCCTCTTCCTGGCCGGCTGCGGTTTCCATTTGCGGGGCAGCACGCCGCTGCCGATCATCGGCCAGGACGTCTACTTCTCGTCGAAAAATCCCTACGGTGAACTCGAGCAGATCATCACCGGCAGTCTCGACAGCGCCGGGGTGGCCCGGGTCGAGAAGGCGGCCGACGCGGAAGTCTCCCTGATTATCAACGGCACCA
>JASBTO010000189.1 GCA_030148365.1 Kangiellaceae bacterium | reverse complement strand
CCGATTCAAACCTGCTGGCCTGGTGATGCCGCGCCACTGATTACCTGGCCGCTGGTGATTACCAAAGGCCCCCACAAGGAGCGGCAGAACCTCGGTATTTATCGCCAGCAGGTTATCGGCAGGAACAAGGTGATCATGCGTTGGCTCGCCCACCGAGGCGGTGCGCTGGATTATCGGGAATGGTGCGAACAGCATCCCGGGGAGCCCTTCCCGGTCGCGGTTGCCATAGGCGCGGATCCGGCCACCATTCTGGGCGCGGTAACGCCTGTGCCCGATGCCCTGTCGGAATATGCCTTTGCCGGCCTGTTGCGTGGCGACAAGACCGAGGTTGTCAAATGTCAGGGCAACGATCTGCAAGTGCCAGCGACCGCGGAGTACGTCCTCGAAGGCCACATTATCCCGGGTGAGGAAGCGCCGGAAGGTCCGTTTGGCGATCACACCGGCTATTACAACGAAGTGGAGTCCTTCCCGGTATTTACCGTCGAGCGGATCACCCATCGTCGCAACCCGATATACCACAGCACCTACACCGGTCGGCCGCCAGACGAGCCGGCGGTTCTCGGGGAAGCACTGAATGAGGTTTTTGTCCCGATCCTGCAAAAACAATATCCGGAGATAACGGACTTTTACTTGCCGCCGGAAGGTTGCTCCTACCGGCTGGCGGTGGTGTCAATCAAGAAACAGTACGCCGGTCAGGCCAAGCGGGTGATGATGGGCGTCTGGTCCTTTTTGCGCCAGTTCATGTACACCAAGTTTGTGATTGTGGTCGATGATGACATCAATATCCGTGACTGGGCCGATGTCGTCTGGGCGATCACGACCCGGGTGGATCCGGCCCGTGACACCGTACTGATGAAGAACACGCCTATCGATTATCTGGACTTTGCCTCTCCGGTTTCCGGGCTGGGCTCCAAGCTGGGACTCGATGCCACCAGCAAGTGGCAAGGTGAAACCCAGCGGGAATGGGGCCGTGCCATTACCATGGACCCGGCGGTAAAAGAGCGGGTTGATGCGCTCTGGCAGGATTTGGGGATTGAGCTTTGAGTGCCAGCGGTCACATCACCTGTGAAATCGCACGGGTGCGCCGGATTGGACGGGATGTCTACCGGACCACGCTGGTTCCGGAGCAAACCCCATTACCGGAATTCAAGGCGGGTCAGTATTTGCTCATGCAGTTACTGGACGGCAGTTGGCGCCCTTTTTCCATCGCCAGCCCGCCCTGTGTCAGGGACTCTCTTGAATTGCATGTCCGGCGTCTGCCGGGGCACGACGAAGCGGACCGTATCGTCAGTCAACTCAAGCACCAGTCACTGGTAAATCTGGAGCTGCCTTTCGGCCGGTGTCTGCTGCCCGGCAATAGCCGACCGGTCGTGTTTATCGCCGGAGGAACCGGATTTGCGCCTTTCAAGTCCGTGATTGAGCAAGCACTTTATGAAGGCGACCCGCGGCCCATGCATCTTTATTGGGGGGCCCAGTCTCCCGATGATTTGTATCTGGCCGAACTACCACAAACCTGGGCGTCGGATCGTACCCAGCTTCAGTACACGCCGGTGATTTCGGGCGACGGCAATGACTGGCACGGTCGGCGTGGCCTGGTGCATGAAGCGGTAATGCAGGATTACCCGGACCTGTCAGGCCACGAGGTGTTCATCGGCGGCTCGGAATTGATGGTGATGGCGGTTTTTGCTGACTTGCGCAGACAGGGCGTGGCGGAGGATCAAATCCACTCGGACATTTTGCACATCAAGCGCGATCTCGGCGAGCTGTAAAATCCTGTTTATACAGCATGAAAAAAGGCGCCGGATGGCGCCTTTTTGCTTTCGGGACGAACGTTCAGTTCTTGTACTGCTCAAGCAGTTGCTCGTGCCGGCCACTGTCTTTCATCTCCTTGAGCGCATTGTTAAAGCGCTCGACCACGGCTTCGTCCACCGAGGACTGACTGAACATGTAGTACACCTCGCCACTGTGCAGGTCCAGAGACAGGGGCATGATGTCGTCTTCCCAGCCCTTGCGCCGCAAAGTGTAGGTGCCGACAAAGGGGTCTTCAATCAAGCCGTCGATCTTGTTGTCCATCAGGTTGAAAAAATTCATCTCGCCAAGCGGGACATAACTGATTTTGGCGGCTTTCTCCTTGTCATCCTGAAGCGAAGTGACTTCGTCACCGTAGAGATAGTCCTGGGTCAGACCCAGCTTGAAGTCGCCTTCCATCAACTCGGCCAGACTTTTGTCCTTGTAGGTGGTGACGTCCCCGAGCCGGACATACAGCTGGAAGGTTTCTTCCCGGTAGGGCCGGCTGAAGATGGCGAAATCTTCGCGCTGAGGTGTTTTCGATGCGCCGGCCAGGGCGTCGATATCACCGGTACGGATCAACTGCAGCAAGTGGAACCAGTCGCCCTGGGTAAAGGTCACGGAGCAACCCGCCAATTCTGCCGCGGCTTTGAAAATTTCGATGTCCAGACCCTGAACATCGCCTTTTACATCAAGATATTGATAGGGCTCCCAGGGATCCCAGCCGAGGTCCAGCTCGCAGTCCGGATCTGTGTCGCGAGCCATGGACTCGTCGGGCTGCGCGGCAATCGAGTCATCCGGCGCGCCGGTCGGATCAGGAGTCTCGTCCTTGGCGGTGGTGATTTCGGCAGGCTTGACGGTTACCGGTTCGGCGGTGGACGCCGGCTCCGACTCTTTCTCGTTGTCGCAGCCCGTAAATACCAGCAATGCCAGCAGCCATCCAAATCGTGCAATTCGATCCATCTCGGTCTCCCTTTGCAAGGGTCGATTTGTTAAAAAAAGCTGACTTTCATGCTGCGCTTTTTACCTGTAAAGATCAAGCCAGCTTAATTGCAAAAGTCTGAAATTAGAATGAGTTAGCAATTTTTACTTACAAAAAAACGCGCCCTGAAGGCGCGTTTTTATAGCTAACGTATTGATCGTTGGTCAGGCCATCGCCTGTTTCAATTTGCCGATAGCATTTTTTTCCAACTGTCGGACCCGCTCGGCACTGATGCCATATTTGTCCGCCAGATCATGCAAGGTGACCTTGCCCTCGTGCAACCAGCGCTGCTCGACGATATCCTTGCTGCGTTCATCGAGACCTTTCAGGGCGGCGTGCAGGCGGGTTTCGTGATGCGCCTCCCAGTCGGCCTCTTCTGCCTGAAGTGCGGGATCGGCGCTATGATCTTCGAGGTAATGGGCTGGCGCGAAAGCGGCTTCATCGTCATCGCTCGGCGATGCGTCAAAGGCCGGGTCCCGGGCGCTGAGGCGGCCTTCCATGCGGCGAACCTCGTCTGCGCTTACACCAAGATCATCGGCAACCGCTTGAATTTCTTCATTATTAAACCAGCCCAGACGCTTTTTGGCGGAGCGCAGGTTAAAGAACAGTTTGCGCTGTGCCTTGGTGGTCGCGACTTTTACAATACGCCAGTTGCGAAGTACAAATTCGTGTATTTCAGCCTTGATCCAGTGCACCGCGAAAGAGATCAGGCGTACGCCAACGTCCGGATCGAAGCGTTTGACGGCCTTCATGAGGCCGACGTTGCCTTCCTGGATCAGATCCGCCTGGGGCAGGCCGTAACCGCTGTAACCGCGGGCGATATGTACCACAAACCGGAGATGGGACAAGATCAATTCGCGAGCGGCTTCCAGGTCTTCGTTGTCCCGGAATTTTCTGGCCAGTTCCTGTTCCTGCTCGACGCTCAGGACAGGAACACTGTTCACTGCGCCGACATAAGCTTCAATACTGCCCTGGGGGACAGCAAGTGCCATGTTGTTCAGTGTATTCGCCATAGATACTACCTCGTTAAATCCGGCCGGCTATTTTAGCACTCACAGGGGGAGAGTGCTAATTCTGTACTTGAGGGGTTTGATTGCTCACAGATGGAAAAGTTTCGATACAGGGTCCCGGATTTGGCTACGGACCAGGGAAGCGGGATTTCCCCTTTATTTTCATGCGCTTATCCTTGAGGATGAAGGGCTGCGCACCCTACTGCTAGTCACCATCGGTATTGTCGGGCTCGAAAAACAGCCATAAAACCTGGGGAAATTCCTGTTTGAAGGAGGCTTCCGTGTGGTTAATGCTGGTGATCAACTCGTCGCCGGTGGCCATCGTCGTCATGCGGGCCTTGACCGCGACCATGACGTCATTGCCCAGCTGCATGGTCAGCAGGTTGTAGACGTGATCCACTTGCGGCTGTGCCTCCAGATAGGCCAGCATTTTCTTGTGAACCCGCTTTTCGACCCCCTGACCTATCAGCAGGGCCTTGGTTTCGATACCAATAAAGATTGCGATAACAATCAACAGGACACCGATGCCGATAGTGCCGATGGCGTCAAAGAGAGGATTGCCGGTGATCATGGTTGCGGCGATCGCCAGCAGCGCAAAGACCAGACCCAACAGGGCGGCGAGATCTTCGCCGAATATTACCAGCAATTCACTTTGTCGGCTTTCCCGGAACCAGCGGAAGTAGGAGCGTCCGTCCCGGACCTTGTTGACCTCTCGAACACAGCCCCACATGGAGATTGATTCGGCCACAATACCGAAGGTCAGCACGCCGATGGCGACCCAGGGATAGGAGAGCGCTTGCGGTTCATGCAACTTATGCCAACCCTCATAGATCGAAAACAGGCCACCGACACTGAATAACACCAGAGCGACAATAAAGGACCAGAAGAAGGTCGAGCGTCCGAAACCCAGGGGATAATCCGGATTGGGCGGTTTTTTTGCGCTTTTCAGCCCGAATAACAGCAGCAACTGGTTGCCGCTGTCTGCATAGGAGTGGATGGCTTCCGCGAGCATGGCCCCCGACTGGGTGAAAAATGCCGCGAAGGACTTTGCCACCGCGATCGACAGGTTGGCCCCCAGAGCGTAGAAAATGGATTTTTGTGAGTCGGCCTGGGCCATGAGGGAACCTGTGCGGTTTCGGCAAAAAGAGCGCCAATGCTATGGTAAGCCTGAAGATCTGGCAAGACCCGAAATATCCGGAACTTTGAATTGGTCACTCAATAGCTGTTCCCGGGTCTGCTAGAATCGCCGACTTTCATATTTTTCTGCAGTAAAGGAACAACAAATGGGACTGAAACGATTAACTCTCGCGGTGCTGCCCCTGTTGGCCGGCGTTGCCCACGCTGATTCCCTGATGACGGATGCGCCGGACCAGGGCTTTGCGGGCGCGGCGAGTGCCGGACTGGTCAAAACGACCGGCAATACCGAGACCGAAACCGTGAATGCGGACTTCGACCTGAAGTGGCGCCTGTCCGAGCCATTCGCGATGGGCCTTGAAATTGGCGCTTTCCGGGACTCCAGTGAGAATGAAGCCGGTGAAGACGAGACCACGGCCGAGAGGTACTGGGCGCGCTGGAATACCCGCTACAATCTCAGCGAAAAGAGTTTCCTGTTCAGCAATATCGACTATGAAAGAGACCGCTTTTCAGGGTATGAATACCAGGCCACGGCATTCGGCGGTTACGGTTACCAGTTTATCGATAATGCCATCAACTCTCTGGCGATGGGTGCGGGCCTCGGGTATCGGGTCAGCAAGACCGAAGAGCTGGGCGAGCACGAAAATGAGGTGGTGCTGAGGGGAACCCTGAATTTTCGTCACGCCTTTTCCGAGACTTCGGAGTTTACCCAGCTGGTGGTCGCCGATATCGGTCAGGAATATGACATCTACCGCTCCGAGTCGATCATCACCGCCAATATCGTCGGCAATCTGGCACTGAAAGCCGGCATCCTGGTGAAGCACACCACGGAAGTGCCCGTCGGCAACGAGAAAACCGATACCATTACCACGGTCGGCCTTCAGTACAAATTCTGATCAGGTTTTGGTACGGGTTACTTTCTGAACAGGGTCTCCGGCAGGCGCCGGAGACCAAACCGGCTATTCCAGATTCTCGAGATAGCGGTTCTTGAGTCGCACGTAATTGTCGGCGGAGTATTTGAAAAAGTCCATTTCCTCTTCATTCAGCGGCCTGATCTTGCGGGCCGGAGAGCCAACCCAGAGAAAGCCGCCTTCCAGCGTTCTGCCGGGAGGAACCAGGCTGTTGGCGCCCAGTACCACGCCCGAACGGATGCGCACATCATCCATCACCACCGAACCCATGCCAATGAGGCAGTTATCCTCGATCCGGCAGCCGTGCAGGATCGCCTTGTGACCGACAGTGACATTGTCGCCAATGACCAGATCATGGCCTTCGGGATCGTAGGGGCCGGCGTGAGTGACATGACACACGGTGCCATCCTGAATACTGGTGCGGGCGCCGATACGGATAGAGTGAACGTCGCCTCGAAGGACGGCCATTGGCCAGATGGAGCTGTCAGCCCCAATTTTTACATCGCCGACCACAAGCGCCGAGGGATCGACGAATACGCTGTCTTCCAATTCGGGTGTGTGGCGATCAAACTGTCGGATAGTCATGGTGGCCTCAATGCCCGCAAGGCATCAGGGAAGATGGAAACAGGGCGGCTATTCTAGCCTTTTTTGCTGCCCGGAAGCGAGGTGACGCGCGGATTTTGGAGCAATTTTTGGAGCAATTAAAAGTATCTTGTAACCATTTACGCTCTTTCCTTGAGATTTGTTGATTAACAATCCGCCCTATATTGGGTATTCTGTCGGGTAATAAATGCGCAGCCCCGGTACGGGGTCATTACAATAATCGGCAAGCTTCAGGCCGAGTCAGGATCGACATAGCCTTAAATGACCAGCGCCATCAAACAACCTGTGCCTGATTTCAGGCGAAATATTCCCGAATCGGAGCTGTTCACCGCCATGGTGGAGAACAGTTTTGATTCCCTGTTGTTGTGCGATCAGGATGGCAAGATTTTGCGGGTCTTTTCCCAGAAAACCAGTCTGGCGCTGAACTCGCCGGACGAGTTTGTCGGCAGATCGCTGGCCAATATTTTTCCGCAACTGGATCAGGTGCAGCTGTCGAAAAGCTGGAGCCAGCTGATCCGTGCGCATCAGCGCAGGGCATCACTCGACCTCAATTATTTTGACAAGAATGGCATCCCGGTCTCCACCCAGTTACAGCTTTTCAATCTGCTCAACCAACCCGCCACCAAAGGCATAGTTGCCGCTATCAGCCGGCCCGACAGCGAAATCAATCCATTTCCCGACGATGAAAGTCTGCAGCGACTGAAGCAGAAAATTTTTCACTCGGCGCCGGTCATCCTTTATGTCCTGGACCTGGAAACCAAACTGTTTTTGGAGGGGCTGGAGCAGTTTGCCGAAATTCTGGAGACCACAGTCGAGGATATCCAGTCCCAGCCGGAAGGCGTCTACAGCCTGATCCACCCGGATGACGCCGAGTCGGTCAAAAGGCAGGAAAACAAGCTTGCCGAGGGCCCGGAGGGGTACGTCGAGAGTGTAGAATTCCGGCTCCGGACCGGCTCCGGCAACTGGGTATGGGTCCAGGTCAACAGTTCGATTTGCAAGCGCGACAAGGATGGTGCGCCGACCATCGAGATCGGCTCGATTTACAACATTACCGCACGCAAGCATGCAGAAGCGGAACTGGACCAGCGAGAGCGATATTTCCGGGCCCTGGTCGAGCATGGCTACGATTGCATCATGCTTTATGATGATGAGGGTTTTATACGTTATGCGTCGCCTGCCGCAACCCTGGTCACCGGCTATGCACCGGAAGAGATGATAGGTCGCCCCGGACTTGATTTTGTTCATCAGGATGATCGGGAGGCCGCCTCACAAGGTCTCCAACATGTCCGCAAACATCCCGACGACATCAAGCTGATAGAAAGGCGACTGGTCCATAAATCAGGCCGGGTGGTCTGGATTGAAAGCCGACTGACCAACCTGCTCGATGATGCCGATGTCAACGGTATCGTCATCAATTTTCGGGACGTTACCGAGCGCAAGCTGGCTGACAGACGTATAAATCACCTGGCCAATTACGATGTGCTGACCGATCTGCCCAATCGGCGATTGTTCATGCATCGTCTCTACAAGGGGCTGGTCAACGCGATCAAGAACCAGGACAGCCTGGCACTGATGTATATCGATCTTGATCGTTTCAAGGACGTCAACGATACCCTGAGTCATCATGTTGGCGATGATCTGCTGGTGGAAGTTTCCGCGGCTTTGGCGACTTGTCTGAGAGACTCGGACACACTGGCAAGAGTTGGCGGTGACGAGTTCACAATCGTCCTGCCCGGCGCTGATCGCCGGCAAGCGGAAATGGTTGCCGAGCGCATCCTGTTGCAGTTCAAGAAGCCCTTCAAGGCCGGTGAGCACACCGTTGATATGAGCGCCAGCATCGGCATCTCCCTGTTTCCCGAGGACAGCAAAAAAGCGGAAGAGCTGTTCCGGTTTGCCGATATCGCCATGTATGAAGCCAAATCGAAACGGAATCGTTTCAGTTTCTATTTTCAGGAAGACAAGAGCCGCATCGAACAAAAGCTCGCGCTGGAGAAGAAGCTGCGATATGCAATTGAAACCGATGCATTGAAAGTCTATTACCAGGCCCGTGTGGATATAAAAACCGGTCTGATCCACAGCCTCGAAGCATTGTGTCGATGGTATGACGATGATCTTGGCGATATCAGCCCCGCAGTTTTCATCCCCCTTGCCGAAGAATCGGGCATGATCCACGACCTTGGCCGGCTGATGCTGGAAAAAATCTGCAACCAGTTGGTGAAATGGCGGGAGGATCAGATTGATGTGCCGGTCGCCATCAATCTGTCCATCAAGGAATTGCAGCGTCCCGATATTGTGACCCAGTTCCGGAGCGCGCTGCATCGCTACGGTCTGGATGGGTCCCGGCTGGAAATTGAAATCACTGAAAGTACCGCCATGACCGACGTTGAGCACTCCGTGAAGGTACTTAACCAGTTCAAGGCATTGGGGCTGAAATTATCTATCGACGATTTCGGCAAGGGTTACTCGTCCTTGTCTTACCTGACCCAGTTTCCGGTGGATAATCTTAAAATCGACCAGTATTTCATTGGCGAGCTGACCGGCGAGGCCAAGGCCCGCTCGACCAATACTTCGATCGTACGGGCGATTATTGGCCTCGCCGGATCCCTCGGGCTGTCAACGGTGGCCGAGGGTGTCGAATCCAGCCACCAGGAAAGCCTGCTCACCACGATGGGCTGTCAGCTCGTGCAGGGCCATTACTACTGTCGGCCCATGGCGGGGTCCGCGATTTCTCCCATTCTTGAGAAGGGATTTATTCGCGCCGAAACCAATCGCTGAATCCGGTGCAGATCGCGCTCGCAACCTGCCGGAATTTGCCAGACTGGGAAGTTGACGACCAGGCCCTTTTTGACGCAATGGACGCCGCCGGTATTCGCCATGCTCGCGTGGCCTGGGATTCTGCGGACGTCGACTGGGCGAACTATGATGCCTGCCTGATCCGGACAACCTGGGACTACCAGGAGCGGCTTCCGGAATTTCTCGACTGGATTGAAGACACCGGCCGCAAGACCCGGCTGCTCAATCCGGCGCCGGTGGTGCGCTGGAATATCCACAAATCCTACCTTCGTGAACTTCACAATGCAGGCATTCCCGTGGCCCCTTCCGAATGGTTGGAAAAGCGCGAGTCTGTGGATATTCGTGCCTTGATGGCCAAACGGAGCTGGCGCCGGGGGTTTATCAAGCCGTTAATCGGCGCGTCAGCCAGAGAAACTCTGCGTTTTGATAATGACGAGGAAGGTCTGGCGCGGGCCGGGGCCCATCTGGAGCGGTTGCTGCCCACAGAAGATCTGGTGGTGCAAACTTACCTCCCGAAAGTCGAGAGCTTTGGCGAAACTTCGGCGCTGTTTTTCAATCATCGTTTCAGCCACGGCGTCAGAAAGGTGCCGGTAGCCGGCGATTTTCGCGTCCAGGATGACTATGGTGCCAGCGATTACGCCTATACCCTGAACGAGCAGGAGTTGGCCGTCGCCGCCAGGGCCCTGGAGTATGCTGAGCGCAAATTTGGGCGTCTGTTGTATGCGAGGGTGGATTTTCTCCACGGGACCGAAGGCGAGGTCTACCTCAACGAACTGGAACTGATCGAGCCGTCATTATTTCTCAGACATGACCCGGACGCCGCCGGCCGACTGGTGGCAGCGTTGCAGGAAACCCTGCAAATAGACCAGTAACAGCCGGCAAAACGGTTGTCAGTCCCTCGAATCCTCCCGCAACTGATCGATGGCCCAGGCGTGGTCTTTGGGGTGGGTGCGGCGCTCTTCTGATTGCAACAAGCGGACCAGATCCTCGGCCCTCTGGTGGGAATGAAAGACGTATTTCTTCTCATCACCCCAATGTGGATAAAGCTCTCGCAGGGTAGCCTCGTCGTGACGTCTGAAAGCGGCGGCGAGGCGGTGCGCCTGGTGGGCGCGGTAGCCCAGATGCTGCAGCGCGTCGGTGCCCATTTCCAGGGCGGATCTGAAGGTCTCCCGGTAAATATGCTCGACGCCGACAGTCATCAGCTTGTAGACGTGGCTGCGATCAAAGGCCCGCGCAAGAATGGTCAGATTCGGAAAATGCTCCCGGGCCAGCGCGGCAATTTCCAGGACCTTGTTGCGATCGTCAATGGCCAGTACCAAAAGCCGCGCCTCGGCGGCGCCGGCGGAAATCAGCAGATCCAGCCGCGCCGCGTCCCCGTAGAAGACCTTGTTGCCGAACTTGCGTACCAGTTCTATCTGGCTGGAGTCGTGGTCGAGCAGGGTAATGGAAAACCCCTGGGCTTTGAGCAGGCGGCCGACAATCTGCCCGAAGCGGCCGTAACCGACGATGATCACCGGGTTATCCTCGTCGATGGCATCCGGCTCCCGGCGCTCCCGATGCTTGCGCATCATCGGGGACAGCAGGCGCTCGTGGAAAAGCAGCAACAAGGGCGTCACCAGCATTGACAGGGCGACGGCCACGACCAGCGGATTGGTCAGACTTGTCGGCAGCACCGAGGCGCCGGCAGCAAACGCCAGCAGCACGAAGGCGAATTCGCCGCCCTGGGCGAGCGCCAGGCTGAACAACAGATTGTCGGACAGCGACATGGAAAAAAGTCTTCCGAGGATCAGCAAAATCATCAGCTTTACGGCGACCAGTCCGCCGACAAGGGCGGCAATGAGCCCGGGATTGTCAATCAGCAACTGGAAGTCGATGCTGGCGCCCACGGAAATGAAAAATACACCCAGAAGCAGGCCCTTGAAGGGCTCGATGTCCGCCTCCAGCTCGTGGCGGTATTCGCTTTCCGCAAGCACCACGCCGGCGACAAAGGTGCCGAGGGCCGGAGACAGTCCGATGGACTGCATCAACAGGGTAATGCCGATGACGATGAGGAGCGCCGCGGCCGTAAAGATCTCCCGTAAACGGGTGGCGGCGATAAACCGGAATACCGGTCGGGTCAGGAAGCGCCCGCCGAGAATGATCGCGCCCACGATGAGCAGCACCACAAGGGTTTGTTGCCAGCCGGGCAGACCGGCGAGCACATTGTCGGTGGCAATGGCCGGCGTCGCGCCGGGCGCTGCCAGGAGCGGCAACAGGGCCAGCATCGGGATAACCGCAATATCCTGAAACAGCAACACCGAAAAACTGGACTGTCCGGCGCTGGTCTTCAACAAGCCCTTCTCGTTCAGCGACTGGAGCACGATGGCGGTGGATGAAAGTGCCAGGCTCATCCCGATCGCCAGTGCCATTTTCCACTCCAGACCAAAATACAGGGCAATGCCCGTCAGTGCGAAGGTGGTGAGCAACACCTGCAAGCCGCCCAGCCCGAGGATCGGACCGCGGAGTCTCCACAGCCGCGAAGGCTTCAGCTCGAGGCCAATCAGAAACAGCATCATGACCACGCCGAACTCGGCAAAGTGCATGACATCGCCCACTTCCTGGCCGACCAGGCCGAGCATGAAAGGGCCGATGATGACCCCGGCGAACAGATAGCCCAGCACCGAACCCAGCCCCAGGCGCTTGGCCACCGGCACGGAAATCACCGCGGCGACCAGGTAGATAAATGCGAGGTAAAAAAATCCGTGGGCCATGGTCAGTTGCCTCCCGCCGGTTCCTGCTCCAGCCACTTGTTGATATAGCTGTGCTGGCCCGCCGGTACGCTAACATCCGGCCGATCCCGTAACCGTTCGATCAGGCGACGATAGTTTTCCGCGGCCCTGTCTAGCTCCGGGTCACTGATCTGTTGGGAATTATGGACGACATAGGGCGGTAGCCAGCGCATATTGCATAACAGCGCGCTTTGTTCGAAGGGCCGGAGAAACTCGCGAATGGTGTATTGGTTACTGCCTTTTTCACAATAGGCGCGCAGGGTTCCGGCGGTGGAGATCGCGGAGAGCCAGTGCTTGCCGTCAAGGACATCGCCGCCCTCGCCATAGGCAAAACCGTACTCCAGCACCAGATCGACCCATTCCTTGACCAGGGCCGGGCAAGAGTACCAGTACAGGGGATGCTGGAACACGACAGACCGGTGCTGACGCAGCAGGGATTGCTCCCGATCGACATCAATATGGAAATCCGGGTATTGCTGGTAAAGGTCGTGAAAGGTGACACCGTCCAGATCCCGGACGGCTTCCATCAGGGCGCGATTGACCCTGGATTTCTCCAGCGCCGGATGGGCGAAGAGAATAAGTACGGAAGCTGATGAGTTGCTCAAGCTGGATGACTCCCCGCGAGGTGGCAGAATTCATTCTCAACACAATAGTGGATTACTGCAAGCAGGAGCAGGCGGGCGGCACGCTGGACTCGAAGGATACCTGTGGTAAGGTTGGAAAAAACTGCCGGAGTGAATCCCATGCCGTCCTTCGCACTCGACAATCTGGTCATGCAGTACTTTGAATCCTGGCGCCATACCCGTGATCTGGATGCAATGCGGGCGTGCCTTTCGGACAAGCTGGTTTTCGAGACCGGCGATCTCACTATCCGCGGCAAGGAAGAATTTATCGAGTTCCTGAAAAACCGCGCGCCGCACTGGGACGAGATCAACCTGCTGGAATCCATTATCGAGGGCCACGAAGCCGCGCTCTGTTACGAAGGCCGGGCTGAAAACCAGGGCCAGCGATATCGGGTCGCTGAATTTATTGAATTCCGGAATGGCCTGATCGACCGGATCC
>JASBTO010000162.1 GCA_030148365.1 Kangiellaceae bacterium | reverse complement strand
CTGGCAGTTACTTTACCGGCAACTACAAGCGCTTTGTTTCCGGCCAGTACGGGCTTCACAGTGTCAAAATCACCGGCACTATTGATGGCCACGAGGCGATCAGACTGCCGAAAAATGGTGAGGTGTATCTGGAACTGGCGGATGTGACTCCCGGCAAGAAGAAAGCGGAAATCGTCGCGACCAGTACCATTGAGCGGGTTCCTGCCGGAAAGATCCCCTTCGAAATTTATTTCGACCCGAGTCAGGTCAAGAAGGACCATACTTACACGATCCGGGCAAGGATCATTACCGGTCGCAAAACCCTGATGATGAATTACCGTCTGGCGCCGGTGTTGACCCAGGGCCACGGTCACGACGTGCGTATCAAGCTCCGCAAAATCTGACAGCTTGCCGCCAGTCCCCCGGCCCCGCTAGTCTGCCGGGGGACGTCTTGCTACCAGTCGTCGTCTTCCTTCCAGTCGGGATCGTCCTTTCTCGGCTCAGGCTTTCTGGGTGGTAATTTGTGCTTGTTGGAACTCCTCAGCAACAACAGCCAGTAGGAGCCGACAAATGCCAGAATTACGGCAAAAACAATAATTGCGGTCAGCACAGGTGATTACTCCTTGTCAGTGGCTTCCGGCTACCAGTGTAACCGGTCAGTTCCGGGGCGGCGGGGTAACCCTGAACAGATACCGATCCAGCAGTTCGTCAAGGCGGGGTGCCAGGCATTCATAGCCTTCGATCGCGGAGACCTTGAGTTGCTCCTGCCACAGGGTCTCGGGAAACTGTTCAAGAATGCCGGACGCGGAGGGCGCGAAACTGATATGCCAGGGTTCCGGCGCCACGCCACCAAGGTCCTCGCGGTAGGGCCGGTAAAAGCCGAATCCGTTCAGGTGCTCTTCAAGCCAGGCCTGCAATTGCCCGCAGGGGCCGTGTGCCGCGAATTCCTCCGGGACCAGTTCGACCCTGTGGCCGCAAGCGATGGCGCCGGCATCGAAAATGTCGAAGTCCGTGCCCCAGTGATGGCGGCTGGCGCCGGGCAATGCCGAGTAGCGCAGAATGGTGTCACAGCGCGCTGCAGGGGACAATTCGGAAGCCCGGACCGGCTCGGAGTCCGGACGGCACAGCCACTCATTGCCACTGAACTTTCGGTTCCAGATGGCCAGTTGCCGATTGAAGTCCCGGTGGCTGCTGACGACCCGGATCGGAATGCCATCGTCGAGCGCGGCCGTGAGGAGTGCCTGAAGTGGCGTGGCGGTTTCCGGCTGGCATTGAATGAGACCGAAAACCGGATCCCGGATTTCCTGTAAATGGTGGCTATCAAGGCCGAGGATCTGTTTGTCAGTGAGAAGGTTCAGAGCAGCAGCTTCCTTAATATCCGGCAGTAGATCCGGGACAGCGTCACCAGATCGTCGGTGCGTACGCATTCGTTGACCCGGTGTATGGTGGCATTGACCGGTCCGAGTTCCACGACTTCCGCGCCCGCCGGCGCCAGGAAGCGGCCGTCGGAAGTGCCGCCGCTGGTCAGTTCCCGGGTCTGAATGCCCGTTTCTTCGTCGATGGCTGCGCGAGTCGCTTGCAGCAGGTCCCCCTCGGCGGTCAAAAAGGGCTCGCCATTCAGTTTCCAGTCCAGGCGATAGTCGAGGCCGAAGCTGTCAAGCAACCCGGCAACCCGGGCCTGCAACTCGTCAGCGGTGGTTTCCGTGGAATACCGGAAGTTGAATTCCGCGCCGCATTGCCCCGGAATCACGTTGGTCGCCGTGCCGGCGTTGACGGAAACGATCTGGAAGCTGGTGGCAGGAAAAAAGTCATTGCCCGTATCCCATTCGCGGGTCGCCAGCGCATGCAGGGCCGGCATTGCCTGATGGACCGCATTGGCGGCGAACTGAGGGTAGGCGACATGGCCCTGGATGCCAAGGACTGTCAGGTATCCGGTCAGAGAACCGCGACGACCGATCTTGATTATATCGCCCAATGTGTCCGTGGACGAAGGTTCGCCGACCAGGGCCCAGGTCAGCGGCTGGCCGCGGTCCCTGAGTGCTTCCACGACCCGTTTGGTGCCATTGATAAAGGGGCCTTCCTCGTCACTGGTGATCAGAAACGCGATGCTGCCCTTGTGATCGGGATGATCAGCGATAAAGGCTTCGGTTGCGGTCACCATGGCGGCAAGGCTGCCTTTCATGTCAGCCGCGCCACGGCCGTGAAGCATGCCGTCGATGCGGGTGGGGGTGAAGGGTTCGGTGTGCCACTCGTCGGCGGGACCCGGCGGGACCACGTCGGTGTGGCCGGCAAACACAAAGACCGGTTCGCCGCTGCCACGAATGGCCCAGAGGTTGCTGACGTCTTCGAAGGGCATGGGTTCGAGGGCAAATCCGAGCGCGGCCAGGCGCTCGGCAATCAGCGTCTGGCAACCGGCGTCCTCCGGCGTGACCGAAGGCTTTCTGATCAGGTCTTCCGCCAGTTCCGGGGTACTCTCGAAGTGACTCACAGCAACGCGGCCTCGTACTCGGCAGCCTTGAATCCGAGCAGCAGGCCATTGTCCCATTCCAGCAGTGGCCGCTTAATCAGGGTCGGATGAATCAGCATCAGCTTGATGGCCTTGTCGGCGTCAAGGTCGACCCGCTCTGCCTCGTCGAGTTGTCGCCAACTGGTGGAGCGGCGATTGAGCAGACTCTGCCAGCCAAGGTGTTCACACCAGGCCTGCAACTGCTCGGGTGTGAGGGGTTGTTTCCGGTAGTCGGTAAAATCGCAGTCGATCCGTTTTGCCTCGAGCCACTTGCGGGCCTTGCGCACCGTGTCGCAATTACTGATCCCGTAAAGTTTCGGCGTCATGAGTCCATCCTGAGCAGATCGTTGAGGCTGGTCTTGGCGCGGGTTTTGGCATCCACCTGCTTGACGATAACGGCACAGTAGAGACTGTGACTGCCATCTTTGGCGGGCAGGTTGCCGGGCACAACGACACTGCCGGCAGGGATCCGTCCGTAACTGATCTCTCCGGTCAGGCGGTTGTAGATGCGAGTGCTTTGACCGATGAACACGCCCATGGAGATCACCGCGCCCTGTTCCACAATGACGCCCTCGACGATCTCGGAGCGGGCGCCAATAAAGCAGTTGTCCTCAATAATGGTGGGCGCGGCCTGCAGCGGCTCGAGGACGCCACCGATGCCGGCACCGCCGGACAGGTGAACATTCTTGCCGATCTGGGCGCAAGATCCCACCGTGGCCCAGGTATCCACCATGGTGCCTTCATCAATATAGGCGCCGATGTTGACGTAGGACGGCATCAGCACCACGTTACGGCCGACGAAGCTGCCGTGGCGGGCGATGGCGGGCGGCACCACCCGCACTCCGGCGCTGGCGAATTGTTCGGCGCTCTGCTCGCGGAACTTCAGAGGCACCTTGTCATAAAACTGTTGCAGGGGCGTGTCGATGACCTGATTGTCATAGATGCGGAACGACAGCAGCACCGCTTTCTTCAGCCACTCATTGACCTGCCACCCGTCTCCCTTTTTTTCGGCCACCCGCAGGCTGCCGTCGGAAAGTCCGGCAAGGGCCTCGGTGACCGCCGCACGAATGTTTGTGGGCGTGGCGTCGGGGGCGAGCTCGTCGCGTTGCTCGAACGCCTGCTCAATAGTCTGGATCAATTTCTGCATCTTGAGTCTCTCGGGTTTAGCTGAGTTGATTGATGATGGAGTCTTTCAGTGCTTCCTGCGCTTCGGGATCATCAAAGGGTGAATTGTCGTGCTTGCTGATTATAAAGGTATCTTCGACTTTTTCGCCGAGGGTGACAATCTTCGCCGAGTGGATGCGGACGCCGCATTCACGGAATGCCTGGCCGACCATGGCCAGCAACCCGGGCCGGTCCAGGGCGGTCAGTTCCAGCAGGGTCTTGCCGGTCGCGGGATCACGGCTGAATCGCACTTCCGTGGCCACCGTAAAATGCCGGACCCGGCGTGACACCGGACGGGTAACATTGAGGGAGCAGCTCGGCAGATCCTGGAGTTTTTCGTCCAGCAATTGCCGGATTTCCTGGAGTCGCAAGTCGCCGGAAACCGGCTCGTTGTTCTCTTCGAGGACGATAAAGGTATCGAGACACAAGCTGTCGGGCGTGGTGTGCAGGGTCGCGTCCTGAATACTGAGGCGATTCTGGTTGAGCAATGCGGTAATCGTGGCGAACAGGTTTTCCTGGTCCGGAATGGCGATAAAGATTTCGGTGCCGGCGTGACTGCGGTGGGGTTTGATGGACACCACCGGTTCGACCTGGGGGTCCTTTTCCAGCAGAAGTCGGGACTGCCAGGCCAGTTGTTCCGGATGGTACTTGCCGAAATAGGGCTTGTCGAAGCCCTGCCAGAGACGCAGGGTCCGATCAACGCCGATCCCGTAGCTGGCCAGCATGGCAAGCGCCTCTTCCTTGACCTTGTCAGTCGCATCGGCCTGTTCTTCGTCGGCAAACTGGAATGTCTTCTGGGCTGACAGGTACAACTCCTTGAGCAACGCGGCCTTCCAGGAATTCCACAGGGTCGGATTGGTCGCCCGGATATCCGCAACGGTCAAGACGTAGAGCAGGTCCAGGTGGTGGCTGCCGGGGATTCGGGAAGCAAAATGTCGGACCACCTTGGGATCGGCAATATCTTTGCGCTGGGCGGTCATGGACATCAGCAGATGATTCTTGACCAGCCAGGCGACGGTTTCGGCATCACTTTGGGACAGACCCAGATCGAGGCAGTAATCGAGAGCATCCTCGGCGCCGAGTTCGGAATGGTCGCCGCCGCGGCCTTTGGCGATATCGTGGAACAGGGCGCTCAGATAGATGATTTCCGGTTTGTCGAGCCGGGCGAGGATAGCGCTGCACAGGGGGAACTCGTGGCGCCTTTCCGGCTGGCAGAAGTGCACCAGGTTCTTCAGCAGGAACAGGGTGTGCTCATCGACGGTATAGGCATGAAACAGGTCAAACTGCATTTGCCCCTCGATCTTGCCGAACAGCGGGATCATCGCCGCCAGCACATTGGTGCGTTTGATCAGGGCGAAGGCATGGCTTTTGTGGTGCCGGTGGTGGAGAAACCGGAGGAACAGGGCCTTGTGAAGGGGATCAGAGCGATACTTGCGGTTGATCTGCGGCTGATGGGCCCGGATCTGACGCAGGGTGCCCGCAGATATGGTGCGCAGTTCGTCGCGCTCGGCATAGTGATTGAAGGCCTCGAGCATGGCATCGGGATGGCGGGCAAAAACTTCCGGATCCACGGTCTCCAGCCGGTTGCGACGTATCTGGAATCGATCGTCGATGGGCTGGGGTGGGCTGATGTCGGCGGCATCTTCGAGCATTTCGGTAAACAGCTGGATAAACAGTTGGTTCAGATTCCGGATCCGCATCGCCGCCTGATAATAGGCTTTCATCATCTGCTCGATGGCAAGTGCGGTCTCCGTGTCCCGGTAGCCCAGCAATTCGGCCACATTGCCCTGATGTTCGAAGAGCAGGCGGTCCTCGCGGCGTCCGGCGACCAGATGCAAGGCGAAGCGGACCCGCCAGAGGAGACGCTGGGCGCGTAGCAAGCCACGATATTCACGGGGCGTAAACAGCCCGACCCGGGTCAGATCATGAAGGGTTTCTGCCTCGAAATGACGCCGCGCCACCCACAGGATCAACTGGATGTCGCGGAGACCGCCGGGGTTGGCCTTGATATTGGGTTCGAGGTTGTAACTGGTTTCCTTGAATTTCCGGTGCCGGATCAGTTGTTCCTGGCACTTGGCTTCGAAAAAGGGCTCGCCGGGCCAGATATTGTCGCGGCCGGTTTCGGCCAGCATGCGCTCGTAAAGATCGGGCGTCCCGGCCAGCAAGCGAGACTCCATCAAGCTGGTGGCAATGGTGATGTCCCGCTCGGCCAGCTCCCGGGTCTGGGCGATCGAGCGCACCGCATGGCCGATTTCCAGGCCAATATCCCATAGAAAGGCCAGCCAGTTCTCGAGCCGGTTTTTTTGCTCGGCCGTCAACTCGCCATCCACCAGGATCACCAGATCGATATCGGAGCCCGGATGCAGTTCCCGGCGTCCATAGCCACCGGTTGCCACCAGCGCCAGGCCCTGGCTCAGATCGAAATCCCGCCAGGACTGACTGATGACCTTGTCGATGAGACGGGAGCGGGCCCGCAGCAGGCGCACAATGCTGATATTGCGAATAAAGGCATCGCGAATATTCTGCTGGCCCTTGTCCAGGTACCGGCGATAATTGGCCACCCGCTCACTGGTGTCCGAGACGCGTCGGGTCAGCAGGGTGGAAGCGGGGAAGGTGAGCGGTTTTCCCTGGCTACTGGCCATTAAAAGGATTCGTCGGGTCGGCGGGTCAGCACCTCGACGCCGTCAGCCGTTGTCAGCAGGGTGTGTTCCCACTGGGCGGAGAGGGATTTGTCCTTGGTGGTCACGGTCCAGCCGTCTTTCTTGTTAAGTTTGACGTGGCGTTTGCCGGCATTGAGCATGGGCTCGATGGTAAAGGTCATGCCTTCCCGGAGGGCAAGACCGGTGTCCGGGCGCCCGTAGTGCAAAACCTGGGGTTCCTCATGGAAGGCCGCGCCTATGCCGTGGCCGCAATATTCGCGGACTACCGAGTAACCGGCCTGTTCGGCATGCTTCTGGATGGCGTGGCCTATGTCGCCGAGGCGCGCATCCGGCTTGACCATGTCAATGGCGAGGTAGAGGCACTCCTGGGTGACCCGGATCAGGCGATCGGCCTGTTTGCCCGGGGTGCCGACCACGAACATCTTGCTGGTGTCGCCATGGTAGCCGTCTTTGATAACGGTCACGTCGATATTGACGATATCGCCTTCCCGCAGGGGCTTGTTGGCCGGAATACCGTGACAGACGACATGATTGACGGACGTGCAGATGGACTTCGGGAAACCATGGTAGTTGAGGGGCGCGGGGATGGCCTCCTGCTGGCGTACAATATAGTCGTGACACAACTCATTGAGCTCATTGGTGGTGACGCCCTTCACCACATGGGGACCTATCATTTCAAGCACTTCGGCGGCCAGTCGGCCGGCAACGCGCATTTTCTCAATTTCCTGAGGGGTCTTGATCGCAATTGTCATTAATTGAATTCTCGGTTATCGGCGGGCGCGCAGAGCCAGCCCCGGGCGAATTATCGTTGTCGTCCCGGTATTAATATGGTATAAAGCGCGCCCGAAATACGGCAAAGTTGCGACTATTTTACTGAAGTTCGACTTTGAATTACACACGTAAACCGGCACATGCGCCAGGGTGCCCTGAATAAGGGTTGGCGTTATGGGGTTTGCGGAGGCCTAACCCTGAAATCTGGAGAGTATGTAAATGGCTAAAGTCACCATGCGTGATATGTTGAAAGCCGGTGTGCACTTTGGGCACAAGACCCGGTTCTGGAACCCGAAAATGAAACCTTACATTTTCGGCGCCCGTAACAAGATCCACATCATCAACCTGGAACACAGTTTGCCCATGTTCCAGGATGCACTTAACTTCCTCGGTTCCGTTGCTGCCAAAAAGGGCAAAATCCTTTTTGTCGGTACCAAGCGCGCGGCCAGCGAGCCGGTCCGTGATGAAGCGACCCGTTGCGGTCAGTACTTCGTCGACAAGCGCTGGTTGGGCGGCATGCTCACCAACTACAAGACCATTCGCCAGTCCATCAAGCGACTGCAGGATCTTGAAGTCCAGAGCTCCGACGGCACTTTCGACCGTTTGACCAAGAAAGAGCGTCTGATGCTGACCCGCGAAATGGAAAAGCTCGAGAAAAGTATCGGCGGTATCAAGGAAATGGGCGGACTGCCCGATGCCTTGTTCGTGATCGATGCCGATCATGAGCGCATCGCCATCAGCGAAGCCCAGAAGATGGGCATTCCCGTGGTTGCGGTAGTCGATACCAATTCCAACCCGGACGGTGTCGAATACATCATCCCCGGTAACGATGACGCCATGGGCGCAATCAATCTGTACCTGAGTGCTGCAGCCGATGCCATTCTGGAAGCGAAAGAAAGCGTTTCCGTTGGCGACCAGGCGGCGACCGACGAGTTTGTCGAAGCCGAAGCTGGCGAGTAATACGGTCCGGTACTATATAGAAAGGGGGCCGTTGCCCCCTTTTTTGAAACCCTAATTCAAGATTCAAGCAGTCAAGCGGAGACAAAATCATGGCAGTTACGGCGGCATTGGTTAAAGAATTACGTGAGCGCACCGGCGCAGGCATGATGGAATGCAAGAAAGCCCTGGTCGAGACCGGTGGTGATATCGAGCAGGCGATTGAAAACATGCGTAAATCCGGCCAGGCCAAAGCGGCCAAGAAAGCCGGTCGCATCGCCGCGGAAGGCGTGATTATTGCGCGCGCCAGCGAAGACGGCAAAAAAGCGGTCATGGTTGAAATCAACAGCGAAACCGATTTTGTCGCTCGCGACGAAAATTTCCTCGGCTTTGCCAATGCCGTGGCCGATGTCGCCCTGGCGGGTGAACTGGAAGACGTGGCCAGCCTGCTCGCCGCGAACATCCCCTCCGGCGAGTCCGTCGAGGAAGCCCGCGCTGCCCTGATCGCCAAGATTGGCGAGAACATCAGCGTCCGTCGGGTGCAGATCGTTACCGGCGATGTGTTGGGTTCCTATATTCACGGCGGCCGAATCGGCGTGGTCGTGGCTCTGGAAGGCGGCGATCAGGAACTGGCCCGGGACATCGCCATGCATGTCGCGGCCAGCAACCCGCAGGTTGCCAAGCCGGAGCAGGTTTCTGAAGACCTGCTCGCCAAGGAGAAAGAGATCTTCATGGCCCAGGCACTGGAATCCGGCAAGCCGGCTGAAATCGTCGAAAAGATGATCGGCGGACGGATGAAGAAGTTCGTCAATGAAATCAGCCTGACCGGCCAGTCTTTCGTGAAGGACCCCTCCACCAGCGTCGGTGACCTGCTCAAGTCCAGGAATGCTGACATCGCCGGTTTTACCCGCTTTGAAGTGGGTGAAGGCATCGAGAAGAAAGAAGAAGACTTCGCGGCCGAAGTAAAAGCCCAGATGGGTGGTAACTGATCTCATGACCGACGAACGTCAACCGGACGGGCAGGAATTGCCCAACCGGGTTTTGCTCAAGCTGAGCGGCGAAGCACTCATGGGGGTCGAGTCCTTCGGGATCGACCCTGAAGTACTGGATCGTATGGCGGCGGAAATCCGGGAACTTGTAAAGATGGGTGTGCAGGTTGGCGTTGTGATTGGTGGCGGCAACCTGTTTCGCGGCCAAAAACTGGCCGATGCCGGCATGAATCGCGTTGCCGGCGACCACATGGGCATGCTGGCGACGGTCATGAACTCCCTGGCGCTGCAGGATTCCCTCGAGCGCCTCGGACAACCGACCCGGGTGATGTCCGCCATTTCCCTGACCGGTGTCTGTGAGGATTATGACCGACGCTTTGCGATTCGCTTCATGCAGGCCGGCAATGTCGTGATTTTCTGTGCCGGTACCGGCAGTCCCTTCTTTACCACGGATACCGCTGCCTGCCTGCGCGGCATCGAGATTGATGCCGATGTGATACTGAAAGCGACCAAGGTCGACGGCGTTTACTCCGCCGATCCGGAGCGCTTCCCGGAGGCGGTCAAGTACAGCGAGTTGTCCTACGCCGAGGCTCTGGACCGGGAGCTGGCCATCATGGATCTCACCGCGTTCTGTCTGGCCCGGGACCATTGTAAAAAAATCAAGGTTTTCAACATGAACCGGCCCGGTGCCTTGCTCAAGGTTCTGCAGGGCAAGGACGAAGGCACGCTGATCCGGAACTAGCGGCAAGTCCGGTCTGAACAGGTCGACACCGGGTTCGGGCCATTGTCTTGCAGTTCCCGGCAGGGTAGTCTACATTGCCTGCGGACTGCAGGGGCTACCAGCAGCCCGCAAGTCAGGATACAAACGACCAGCGACACAGTGTTTAACCAGGAGAGTTCACGTTGATAAACGAAATCAAGTCTGATGCCAGGAACCGGATGGACAAGACCATTGATTCCTTCAAGCACGATTTGGCCAAGGTGCGTACCGGCCGGGCCCATCCGAGCCTGCTCGAGCATCTGAAAGTAAGTTATTACGGGGCCGATACGCCTATCAATCAGGTTGCCAGCATCAATGTCCAGGATCCCCGCACCCTTCTCGTTACGCCTTTTGATCGGAATGCGGTGGGTGATGTCGAGAAAGCGATCAGGAATTCCGATCTGGGACTGAATCCGAATACTGCCGGTACCGCAATCCGGATCCCGCTGCCGCCGCTCACCGAGGAGCGCCGCAAGGATCTCGTCAAGGTGGTCAGAGGCGAAGCTGAAGCGGCCAAGGTTGCAGTGCGGAACATTCGCCGGGACGCCAACAACCAGTTCAAGGATTTGCTGAAAGAAAAGGAAATGTCGGAAGACGAAGCTCGCCGTGCTGAAGATGAAATTCAGAAGCTGACGGACAGCAAGATTGGCGAAATAGATTCGACGACCGCAGATAAGGAAGAGGAGTTGATGGAAATCTGATAGCCATCAGAATCCGTCTGTAACTACCGTCGAGCGCCGTGACCTTTTCACGGCGTTCTGTTGTTGGACCCCCTGACCCAGGAAAGCCCATTGAATCAGCCAGACCCTGAGAGGATCCCCCACCACGTTGCGATTATCATGGATGGTAATGGCCGCTGGGCGCGGCAGCGTGGGAAAAAGCGGGTGATGGGGCACAAGGCGGGGATGGAGCGAGCCCGGGGCGTTGCCGAGTATTGCAGCGAGCAGGGAGTAAAAGTACTCACTCTTTTCGCTTTCAGTAGTGAAAACTGGCAACGGCCGCAGGAGGAAGTGAGTTTTCTGATGGATCTCTTTGCCACCAGCCTTAACAACGAATCAAAAAAGCTCCACAAGAATAATGTCCGGCTCCGGATTATCGGCGACCATGGCCGATTTGATCCTGCTCTGCGTCAAGCCATAGACAAGGCGGAGGCCCTGACCGGTGACAACGACGGGCTCACGCTCTTGATCGCCGCCAATTACGGCGGCAGGTGGGATATACTGCAGGCCGCCCGGCGCCTGGCCGAAGCGGGAAAGGAAATGACCGAAGCATCCCTTGCCGGGCAACTGACTACCAGCGGCTGTCCGGAACCGGATTTGGTGATCCGCACCGGCGGAGAAATGCGGATCAGCAATTTTCTGCTCTGGCAGAGCGCCTATAGCGAACTTTATTTCGCCGAGGAGTTGTGGCCGGACTTCGATGAGGATGCCATGGCCCGGGCCCTGGGCGAGTTCGCCCGCCGGGAGCGCCGATTCGGCAAGACGGGAGAGCAACTCAAATCATGACGGAGCCAGATCCATGCTGAAACAAAGGGTAATTACGGCCCTGTTACTTCTTCCCGTAGCATTTTTGCTGCTGGTCAGGCCGCCCGATGAATTCCTGATGCTGCTGATCCCGGTCATCGGGCTGTTGGCCTGGGAGTGGGCAGGACTGTCGGAAATCACCAGGCCTCTCGGGCGACTGGCCTACAGTGTGCTGGTGATGGGCATTATCGGCGTTTTGTGGGCGCTGAGCCCGGTGGTGGAGTTCTGGCCCGCGCCGCTGTGGCCCGGCAAATGGGAAATGAGTGCGCCACTGGCAATCTTGATCGCCAGTTGGTGCGTGTGGCTGCTCGGATGGATACTGGTCATTCTGTATCCGCGAGCCCAGGGTATCTGGGCGCGGGGCTTTGCCGTTCGCGCCCTCGCGGGCCTGATTTTGTTGCCCGGTGCCTTTGTCGCACTGGTGTCGTTGCGCGCCCTGCAATACCTGCCGGAACCCCTGCATGGCGCATGGGTCTTATTGTTCATGCTGGTCATTATCTGGGCCGCCGACATTGGCGCCTATTTTGCCGGCAAGACCCTCGGCAAGCACAAGCTGGCGCCGAGTGTCAGTCCGGGCAAAACCTGGGAAGGCGCCATCGGCGGCGCGATTCTGGCGTTGGTCGTGGCTTCCGTCGGCATCTGGTTGATGGGCTGGCCCGTCGCCAACAAGGCAATATTTGCCGCGGTGGTTATTCTGCTCGTCATCATTTCAGTTTTTGGAGATTTGTTCGAAAGCATGTGCAAGCGTAAAGCCGGTATCAAGGACAGTAGCCAGATCCTGCCGGGTCATGGCGGCTTGCTCGATCGGCTTGACTCCACAATTGCCGTGGCACCCTTTTTCCTGCTGGCCCTGAAACTGGGCGGACTGGCCTGATGCCTCTGACATCCCCCGGCACAGCTTCCGGGCGCACGGTTACCATTCTTGGCTCGACCGGTTCGGTCGGTGGCAGTACGCTGGATGTGATCAGCCGCCATCCGGGCAAGTACCGGGTGTACGCGCTGACGGCCGCCAGCAACGCCGCGAAACTGGCAGAGCAGTGTCGACTGTATCAACCCCGTTTTGCGGTTCTGGCAGAGTCATCGGCAGCCGAATGGCTGGAAGCTGAAATCAGGGATTGCTGCCCGGAAACCCGGGTACTGTCCGGTCAGACCGGGCTCTGTCAGGTCAGCAGTGACGAAGATGTCGATACCGTGATGGCCGCCATTGTCGGCGCCGCCGGACTCGAGCCTACCCTGGCGGCTGTCAAGGCCGGCAAGCGGGTGCTGCTGGCGAACAAGGAAGCGCTGGTAATGTCGGGCGACCTGTTTATGGAAGAAGTCGCCCGTAGCAGCGCGACCCTGTTGCCCATCGACAGCGAACACAATGCGATCTTCCAGTGTTTGCCGGAGTACTTCGCGGTCGGCGAAGCGGACCGTGCCGGCATCCATAAAATTTTGCTGACCGGCTCCGGCGGCCCGTTCCTGAACAGGCCGCTTGATAGCTTTGAACAGATAACCCCGGAAGAAGCCTGCGCCCATCCCAATTGGGATATGGGCCGAAAAATTTCCGTAGACTCCGCAACCATGATGAACAAGGGACTGGAGCTGATCGAGGCCTGTCGTCTGTTCGGCGTCGACGTTGACCGGATTGAACTGGTCGTGCACCCGCAGAGTGTGGTCCACTCCATGGTTTCCTATACCGATGGCTCGGTATTGGCGCAGATGGGGAATCCGGATATGCGCACCCCGATTGCCCACGCACTGGCCTGGCCCGAGCGGATTGACGCCGGGGTTGCTCCCCTCGATCTGACCGACATGGCCGCCCTCGAATTTGTCCAGCCCGATTTGCAACGCTTCCCCTGCCTCAAGCTGGCCTACCAGGCTCTGGAGCAGGGCGGTACGGCCCCGGCAATCATCAATGCCGCCAATGAGGTAGCCGTTGCGGCCTTTCTGGAGGGGGATATCGGTTTTACCCGGATCCCTGAATTGATTAGCGCGGCTTTGAACTCGATGCCGTGGCAGGCGGCGGATACTCTGGATGCCGTCATTGAGGCGGACCGCCAGGCCCGGGCCAGGGTTCGCGACCTGATTGAGGCCTGCCGCAAGCCCGCGGCGAGGAGCGCACATGTTTGATTTTGCCTGGAATCTGGGCGCATTTATTGTCGCGTTGGGGGTGCTGGTCACCTTCCATGAGTTCGGCCACTTCTGGGTCGCACGCCGGCTTGGCGTCAAAGTGCTGAGATTTTCCGTAGGCTTCGGGCGCCCGCTCTGGATGCGGCGCGACCGGCAGGGAACCGAGTACACGATCAGCATGATCCCCCTCGGCGGCTACGTGAAAATGCTTGATGAACGGGAAGGCCAGGTGCCGGAAGAGGAAGCCGCCGCCGCCTTCAACCGTCAGGCGCTCTGGCGACGCACGGCAATCGTGGCTGCCGGTCCCGCCGCCAATTTTCTGCTGGCAATAGTATTTTACGGAGTCAGTTATATGATAGGCGTGCCGGCGCTGAAGCCGGTGGTCGGTGAAATCACACCGGATTCCATTGCCGCGCGCGCAGGGCTTGAGGATGGCCAGGAAATTCTTACCATTGATGGCAAACCGGTGCGCAGTTGGCAGGAAGTCAACTTTGCCCTGGTCTCCAGGATTGGCGATGCCGGGCGAATCGATTTCGGGATCCGGCAGCCGGGCGGCACGGCCACGACG
>JASBTO010000139.1 GCA_030148365.1 Kangiellaceae bacterium | reverse complement strand
CGTCTATGAGGCTTTGGAGATCGAAGAGTTCGTGCCTGTCAATGAAAACTGAATCAACAAGGAGGCGCAGGTATGCGTGGTGGTAATCGCAGAACCCGTTCCCGGGCTTTCCCCGCTGCCGGCGGCAGGCGCGGCGGCATGGGGCGACTGGCCATAGGCCTTGTGGTTGCCGGGTTTGCCTTGCTGTCCTACTGCACGTCCAGCGAGTTCAATCCGGTCACCGGTGAAAAGCAGTACGTCAGCCTGACGCCGAAACAGGAGATAGCGCTCGGCTTGCAGGCGCTGCCGGAGATGATGGCGCAACATGGTGGCGAGCATGGGGACAAGCGCCTGCAGGCGGTCGTTGATCAGGTAGGCCGACAACTGGTCACCACCAGTGCGGCCCGGGATACCGGCTGGCAATTCGACTTCCACCTGCTTGCGGATCCGGAATCCGTCAATGCTTTCGCACTGCCCGGCGGTCAGGTTTTCATTACCTATGCCCTGTTCAGGCAACTGGAAACCCCGGCGCAACTGGCGGGCGTGCTGGGCCATGAAATCGGTCATGTGGTCGCCCGCCATTCCGCCCAGCGCATGGCCAAGGCCAACCTGACCGAGGGCCTGATGGGCGCAGTCGCCGTCGCTTCGGAAAGTGCGGGTTCGGCCCAGGTGGCGGCAATGATTGGCCAGATGGTGAACATGAAATATGGCCGTGACGATGAACTGGAGTCGGACAAACTCGGCGTCCTCTTCATGAGTAACGCCGGCTATGATCCCCGCGCCATGATTGGGGTTATGGAAATTCTCGCCAGGGCCGGAGGCGGCGATCGGCAACCGGAATTCTTTTCCACCCACCCCAACCCGGACAATCGGATTGCGCAAATCGAGCGGGCCATTGCCGAGGTGTACCCCGACGGCGTGCCCGCCGGCCTTCAGGACTGATCCGGTTCCTGAACCCCTTTTTTAATGCTTCCAAACCGGGTATAACTGGCCCTTGAATTTTCTCTGAATAATAATTTCATGAACTATCTGATCCTGACCATGGTATTTGTCAGCGGCTTTTCCATCATGACCATCGAACTGCTTGGCGGACGCATCCTCGCCCCTTATTTTGGCGGCAGCATTTATGTCTGGGGCAGTATCATTACGGTTTTCATGCTCGCCTTGTCCATTGGCTATCTGCTCGGTGGCCGCTGGTCACTCCATAATGCCAACCTGCGCCGTTACGGCAGTCTCTTTGCCCTGTCCGCCGTGGCGATACTGCCAATGCTGCTCTGGGGCAACGACATGATGGAGGCCATTTTCCTGCGCTTCACCGATCCCCGTTATGGCTCCCTGATCGCCTCAACGGCGCTGTTTTTCATCCCCACGGTCATCATGGGCATGATTGCCCCCTACTCGGTGCGACTGCTGGTCCAGTCCCGGCAAAGCAGCGGCATGACCGCCGGTTTCCTGTATTTTGTCTCAACCCTGGGCAGTGCCGCCGGCACCCTAGCGACCTCCTTCTATCTGGTACTCTGGTTCGAGATGAACCATATCCTTATCGCCGTGATTGCCGCCCTGATGTCGGCCGGCATCGGCGCGGTCCTCTTATCCACTACGGGAAAACTGCAATTCAATGATTAACCGGACTCTGGTGACCATTCTGCTGGCGTTGCTGGCAGTCCCTGCCCTGCAGGCGCGCATCATTCACGAGGAGCGCTCCCTGTACCGGAATATCGTCGTCGAGGACAGCCGCCTGCTACGCTGTCTGAAATTTACCCGGGTACGGGCCAACCCACTGAATCAGTCCTGCATAATTCGCAACCAGCCCCGTAAGCTGGTTTTCGACTACAGCAAGCTGGTCATGGGCTCGGTTCTGCTCAAACCCCGGCCGGAAAATATTCTGGTGATCGGGCTCGGGGGCGGCACCATTATCAAGGCTTTCCACGAACTCTTCCCCGAGGCTGCCATCACCGCGGTTGAGATCGATCCGGCGGTTGTGGCGGTGGCAAGAGAGTATTTTGATTATCAGGATGGTGGCGGTATCCACACCGTCGTGGCCGATGGCCGGGTGTTTGTCAAAAGGGCCTTGCTGCAGGAAGAAGAATACGACTATATTCTGCTCGATGCCTTCAACGGGGACTACATTCCCGAGCACCTGATGACACGGGAATTTCTGCAGGAGGTCAAGGCGCTGCTGACCGAAGACGGACTGCTGGTCGCCAATACCTTTTCAACGAGCAATCTCTATGATCATGAGTCGGTCACCTACGCATCGGTGTTCGGCGACTACTATAATCTCAAATTTTCCGACACCGTCAGCAACCGGGTAATCTTCGCCGCCCACAAGCCGCTACCGGCGCCCGCAAGCCTGGCGGATCGGGTGGACCAGTGGCAAGAACGTCTCGAGCCCTATGACGTGCCACTGAAAAAAGTATTCCGGTCCATTCAGGACGAGCCGGACTGGGATCCGTCAGCGCGCGTGCTGACGGATCAATACGCCCCGGCCAACCTGCTTCGGGGCAACTGAGCCCCGGCCAACCTGCTCCGGGGCCTCTGCTCCGGCGCTATCCGTCCAGGGCAGCCAGCGCCTGATCCAGATCCGCGATCAGGTCCCCGGCATCTTCAATGCCGACGGACAAGCGCACCAGATTATCGGCAATGCCCAGTTCCCTGCGCCGCTCCGGCGGCACCGAGGCATGGGTCATGATGGCCGGATGGTTTGACAGACTCTCTACGCCACCAAGACTTTCCGCCAGGGTAAAGAGTTCGAGCTTTTCCAGGAAGCGGTTGGCCGCCTGGGCTCCGCCCTTGACCAGCACCGACACCATGCCGCTGAAGCCCTGCATCTGGCGTCTCGCCAAATCCCGCTGGGGATGACTGTTGAGCCCCGGGTAAATCACCGCGTCAATACCCGGATGGCTGTTCAGATGCTCGGCGATCTGCTGGCCGCTCTGGTTATGGCGCTCCATCCGCAAGGCCAGGGTCTTGAGACCCCGCAGCGCCAGATAGCTGTCGAAAGGTCCCTGGATGGCACCGACGGAGTTATGCAAAAACGCCATTTGCTCTGCCAGCTCGGCATTGTCACCGACCACGGCGACGCCGCCGACCATGTCGGAGTGGCCATTGAGGTATTTGGTCGCCGAGTGCATGACCAGATCAAAGCCATGATTGAGCGGCTTCTGGTTAAAAGGCGTGGCGAAGGTATTGTCGGCAACCGCAATCAGGTTATTGGCTTTCGCGAAACTCGCTACCGCGTCGAGATCGACAAGTTTGAGCATGGGATTGGTCGGCGTCTCGACCCAGATCATCCGGGTTTCGGGCCGCAGTGCCGCTTTCATGGCGTCGAGATCGGAGAGATCCACGTAAGAAAAATCCAGCTTCGCGGACTTGCTGCGCACCTTGTCGAACAGCCGGAAGGTGCCGCCGTAAAGATCATCCATGGCGATGACGTGATCACCGCTGTCCAGCAATTCCAGCATGGTGCTGGTGGCCGCCATTCCGGATGCGAAGGCATAGCCCTGGCGACCGTCTTCCAGATCCGCGATGCAGCGCTCATAAGCCATCCGGGTCGGATTCTGGCTTCTCGAGTATTCGTAGCCCTGGTGTTCGCCAGGGCTACTCTGGGCATAGGTGGAAGTCGCATAGATGGGCGGCATCACCGCGCCGGTGGACGGGTCCGGGGATTGACCCGCATGGATGACGCGGGTGTAAAAGCTCCGGTTCTTGGCATTGCTCATATTCTGTCCTCGAGTTCGGTTCGGGTTGGCGAGAGAGCGGTGAGTCGGCGTCAGCCGCGGTCGCGGTCTCCGGCATCCAGTGTTTTCTTGATGGCGAACAACTGGCGATGGAACGGGAGCATCAACAGGATACCCGCGGCAACCATCAGCCAGCCGGCCTCCGTGGAGGCCAGGGTGGGCTCCAGCAGGCCGGCGCCGGTAAAGATTTCGTACAGGCCGAGGCCCAGCAATACCGTACCGACGAGATCCAGAACCAGCAGTCCGGGTTTGATTTTCAGTTTTTCAGTCATGATTCAAGGTATCCGTTTTCGCGCATCCAGTCGTCATTATAAAGTTTGGAGAGATACCGGTTGCCGGTATCGCAGATCAGGGTCACCACGTTCTTCGGCGTGCTCTGGCTGCGGCAATAGCGCAAGGCGGCTGCCATCAGGGTACCGGTGGAACTGCCCGCCATGACACCTTCCAGGGACATCAGCTCCCGGGCTGTATTGAGCGCTTCCTTGTCGGGAATGGTATAGGCTGCGTCTACCAGCGACATATCACAAATGTCGGGAATAAAGTCCTCGCCAATGCCTTCCACAACCCAGGAGCCCGCCTCACCAATCTTGCCGGTTTCGTGATAACCGACCAGCACCGAACCTTCGGGATCGGCCAGCACAATATCGACGTCGGGATTCTTCTCTTTCAGGTAGCGACCGACTCCACTCAGGGTACCGCCGGAGCCAACGCCGCAGACAAAGGCATCCACCTTGCCGTCACACTGGGCCCAGATTTCCGGCGCCGTCCCTTCATAGTGAGCTTTGACATTGGCCGGATTGCCGAACTGGTTGATATAAAAGGCGCCGGATTCCTTCGCCAGTCGCTGGGCCATATCCTGATAATACTCGGGGTGGCCCTTGTTGACGTCAGAGCGGGTCCGGATAACCTCCGCGCCCAGGGCGCGCAGGTGATATTCCTTTTCCATGCTCATCTTGTCGGGCATGACGATCCTGAGTTTGTAGCCCTTCTGGGCCGCCACCAGGGCCAGGCCGAGGCCGGTATTGCCGGCGGTCGCCTCAATGAGGGTATCCCCTGGGCGAATGTGGCCCGCGGCCTCCGCCGAGTTGATCATGGACAGGGCGATGCGGTCCTTGATGGAGCCGCCGGGATTGTCACTTTCGAGCTTGCCGAAAAGGCGGCAGGGACCGGTATCGAGGCGGGAAAGTTCGAGCATCGGCGTATTGCCGATCATGTCCAGAACATTGCCAAACAGCTGTTGTGTCATAACGCGATAATGAGCTTTGCGGAAAACGCGCTACTGTAGCAGAAATCGGTGTGCAAATCGCCATGTGCACACGGCCCTGCAACCGCGACTGGCCAATCGACAGTGTCTGTGCGCATCGCTATACTACGACCACTTTTGCGTACAGCCAATAATCCCCGAAAACAGGACCCTGCATGCTCGACCGTGCTTCCGTCGTCGATCAGAATTTTCTCGACCGCGTTTCCGCCGAAAACTTCCCGGCCCCTCAATCCCGTATCAGTCCCGCACTTGCCGGCCTGTCCCGCGAAGACTTTATCCAGCTTGCCGAGTCACAGTGGATCAGCCGCCACCTGGACATTCAGGCCCGGTTGCTCAAAGACAAGGGCGAGGGTTTCTACACCATCGGCAGTAGCGGCCACGAAGGCAACGCGGCTATCGCCCGGGTCTTCCGGCATACGGACATGGCCTTTCTGCATTACCGCAGCGGCGCCTTTATGGTCCAGCGGGCGCGGCATTTGCCGGGTACCAACCCGATCCGCGACCAGGTCCTGTCGCTGGTCGCCGCCAAGGATGATCCGGTCTCCCAGGGACGCCACAAGGTCTACGGCAGTGTCGAACTGTTTGTACCGCCCCAGACCAGCACCATTGCCTCCCACTTGCCCAAAGCCATGGGCGCCGCCTGGGCGCTCGGCCGTAACCCGTCCCTTGAAATTCAGGGAGCTATCCCCGATGACAGCGTCATTCTCTGTAATTTCGGCGACGCCAGTTTCAACCACGCGACCAGCCAGTCAGCCCTGAACACGGCCCAGTATCTGGCCTACAAGGGCACGCCTCTGCCCCTCGTGTTTATCTGCGAGGACAATGGTATCGGCATCTCTGTCGAGACGCCGGCAAACTGGGTCGAGAATTGTGTCCGCCAACGTCCGGCCATTACCTATCTGCAATGTAACGGCCTGCACCTGCCCGATGTCGTGCTCGCCGCCCAGGAAGCCGAGGAAATCGCCCGCCGTGAGCAAAAGCCGGTGTTCCTGCACATGAAAACCGTGCGCTTGCTCGGTCATGCCGGATCCGATACCGAAACCCAGTATCACAGCCAGGCACAAATTGACGCCACCGAGGCAAACGACCCGCTGCTGCATACCGCGCGCCTGCTGATCGAAGCCGGTTACATGACCAGCTCCGAAATCGTGGCGGCCTATGAGGCCATTCGCGAACGCATTGCCGCCGAAGCCGCGAGCGCGGTGAAATTGCCAAAACTGTCGGACTCCGCGGAAGTTTGCGCCAGCGTTGCTCCCGCGTTTCCCGAGGCCCCGCGCCCCGACGTCGCCACTCAGGATTTACGGGAGAAGACCTTCGAGGTCGGGCGGCAATTCAAGTATCTGGAGCAGCCCCGGAACCTGTGCCAGCTATTGAACTACGCCATGACGGATCTGATGCTGCAGTACCCGCAAATCGTCCACTTTGGTGAGGATGTCGGGCGCAAGGGCGGCGTCTACAGCGTCTCCGCCAATCTCCAGAAGCGTTTCGGCGAAGCCCGGGTCTTCGATACCCTGCTCGATGAAACCTCAATCCTTGGGGGCGCCATTGGCGCAGCCCATCTGGGGCAATTGCCGATCCCCGAGATACAGTTTCTGGCCTATACCCACAACGCTGAAGATCAACTCCGCGGCGAGGCGGCGACCCTGTCCTATTTCTCCGCCGGCCAGTTTCACAACCCGATGGTCATCCGCATTGCCGGGCTGGCTTACCAGAAAGGGTTCGGCGGACACTTTCACAATGACAACAGCTTCGCCTTCCTGCGGGAAATGCCCGGTGTCATCCTCGCCTGCCCGTCCAATGGCGCCGACGCTGCCCGTATGCTCCGGGAATGCGTGCGCCTCGCCGACGAGCAAAAACGGGTCGTGGTTTTTCTCGAGCCCATCGCTCTTTACCACACCAAAGACCTGCACGAAGCCGGCGACAATCTTTGGCTGTCCGCCTATCCCCACCCGGATGAGCGCCTGACTTTCGGCGCGGCCGGCAGCCACGGTGACGGCAAGGATCTGGTAATCGTCAGCTACGGCAACGGCTATTATCTGTCCCGACAGGCACAGAAGGTTCTGGCCGACCAACACGGCATTGAGTGCAAGGTCGTTGATTTGCGCTGGCTGGCACCCTTGCACCGGGATGCGCTCCTGGCTGCCGTGGCAGGCCATGATCGGGTTCTGATCGTCGACGAATGCCGGAAAAGCGGTTCCCTCAGCGAGGAGATTATCACCGCCCTGGTCGAGGATTGCCCGAAACTGCCACAAATCCGCCGCATTACCGGGGCCGATACCTACATTCCGATCGGCGTGTCCTGGCAATATGTACTGCCCAGCCGCGAGCAGATCGTCGAGGCGGCCGTGAGTATGGTCGGTCGCTAAGGTCTTGCCGGGCGCTCCGGAAAGACGGAAATCCGCCTTGCCAGAAGCGCCCGGTGCCGGTACCTTGGCGTCAACACTACTGTCGTCCTGAAAAAACCGGAAGCGTTTGACTCCTCATGAAAAACAATAACTCCGCCCTGCCCCCGCCGGTCGTATCGCCGGAACGTACATTGACGGAAATGACCGTCAAGGCCCTGATCCTCGGTGCCCTGTTGTCGATGTTACTGGCCGCCGCCAATGCCTATATCGGCCTGCTGGTCGGACTGACCGTGTCCGCCTCCATCCCCGCTGCGGCTACTGCCATGGGCGTATTGCGACTGTTCCGGCGCTCCAACATCCTGGAAAGCAATATGGTGCAGACCGCTGCCTCGGCCGGTGAATCGCTGGTTGCCGGGATTATCTTTACCATTCCGGCCCTGGTGATGATGAATGCCTGGAGCGGCTACGAGTACGGCCCCATGATGGCCATCGCCATTCTCGGCGGTATTCTCGGGGTCGCCTTCACCATTCCCCTGCGTCGGGCCCTGATTGTCGAAGCCAAACTTAAATTTCCTGAAGGTGTCGCCACCGCGGAAGTTCTCAAGACCGGCGGTATCGAAACGGACAAGGACCACCCGGACAGCAAGCACAAGGAAGGCCACTCCGGATTCAAACGTCTGTTGCAGGCGGCCGGGCTCGGTGCCCTGTTCAAACTGCTGGAAGCCGGCGTGGGAGTCTTTGCCAATAATCCCGTGATTACCAAGCCCTGGCTGGGCGGCAAATACCTGTTTACCGCCGACATCGCCCTGAGTCCGGCGCTGATCGGTGTCGGCTACATCGTCGGCCTCAATATCGCGATGCTGGTGTTCATCGGCGGCGCCATTGGTACCCTGATCGGTGTCCCCCTCAACTGGCTGCTCAATCAGGATGCCATCATGCTGGCCGC
>JASBTO010000138.1 GCA_030148365.1 Kangiellaceae bacterium | reverse complement strand
TAGACCGCCAGCGGGCATGCTCTCGCTTTTTGTCCTTTTGCCCGACGACCCATAAGCGAGGATTCGGCTGGCAACCTGCCAGCGCAAGCTATGGCACCCTGTCATCATCTCCGGTAAGGTCTGGGAAACCGCAATTTATGCCGGATAAAAAAAGTGGCACCTGAATGATTAATCCTGAACCAACAAAAACCTCCAGTTGGGTGATTGCCCTGTTTCTCGTCGTGATGGCCATATTTTGGGCCATCTCGGCGCAGCAGCACTCCGAGCAGGAGTATCAGGGAACGGACGAAAAGGAATTTTCTCAGGCGAGGGCATTGGAGCACCTCAGGGTCATCTCGGCCGAGCCGCACTATGTCGGCTCGCCAGCGCACACGACGGTGCGGGAATATCTGCAAGCCGAGCTGGAGAAGCTTGGCCTCGAGGTGGAGACATTCGAGCATCTGGCGACGGCCCGTAACCGGCTGGTCGCCGCCAACACCAAAAATCTGGTGGCCAGAATCAAGGGCAGCACCGACAACAAGGCACTGGCACTGATGTCCCATTATGACTCCCGCTCCCACGCGTCTCTGGGCGCCAGCGATGCCGGCAGTGGTATCGTGACCATACTGGAAGGTGTGCGCACCTTTCTGGCGAACGGCAAGCAACCGGAAAACGACATTGTCATTGTCATCACCGATGCCGAAGAGCAGGGGCTGTTGGGGGCAAATGCTTTTGTCAAATACCACCCCTGGGCCAAAGATATCGGCCTTGTCCTGAATTTCGAAGCCAGGGGCTCCGGTGGCCCCAGCTTCATGCTCATTGAAACCAATGGTGGCAATAAAAACTTCATCCGGTCCTTCGATGCCGCCGGCATAGATATCCCCGTTGCCAACTCCCTGATGTACGGCATCTACAAAAAGTTACCCAACGACACCGATCTGACGGTATTCAGAGAGCAGGCGGATATCGACGGCTTTCTGTTTGCGTTTATTGATGATCACTTTGATTACCATACCCGTCAGGATTCCTTTGAGCGTCTGGATCTCGAAAGCCTGAACCATCAAGCCGATTATCTGATGGCGACTCTCAATCACTATGCTTTTGCGGATCTTGGGCAGTTGAAATCCGATGAGGATTGGGTCTATTTCAACTTTCCCGGACTCGATATGGTGGCTTTCCCCTACGCCTGGGTGCCCCCCCTGGTCATCATTGCCGCGTTGTTGCTGGTTTTGATAACAGGCCTTGGATTAAAGCGAAAGTCACTCTCGGCCACGGGCATTCTGGTGGGTTTTGTGCCACTCCTTGCCGCTTTGCTGGTGGCGGGCGGTATAGGCTATTTTGGCTGGCCGATGCTGTTACTGGTTTTTCCTCAATATGGGGATTTGCCCCACGGGTTTACCTACAACGGCCATTGGCTCATTGCGTTTTTTGTCAGCCTGGCCTGTGCAACCACCTTGTTGATCTATCGCCTGTTCACCCAAAAATTTTCAGGCCGGGATCTTTTCTTCGCCCCGATTACCCTGTGGCTGATGATCAATATTGTGATTGCCCTGTCATTGCCCGGTGCCGGCTTTTTGAGTATCCCCTTGTTGCTGGCCCTGGCGTGCTTTGGCCTGATGGCTTTTGCCCCGCTGACCAAATCAAACCGGGTCATCCTCATAACCTTGCTGACTCTGCCTTCATTGATGTTGCTGGCCCCGCTTATCCCGGTGTTTGTCGTGGCCCTGGGACTGAAGATGGCGGTCATTGCTACGCTGCTGACCTGTCTGGCGCTGGTGTTGCTGGTACCGGCGCTGGGCAATTATCCGGGCGGATACCGGCTCGCAGGCGCTATGGGTCTGATCGCGCTGGTCTGTCTGGTGATCGCAGCGATGCAATCTGACTATTCCACGGAACGCAACAGGCCCAACAGCCTCAACTACATCCACGATCTGGATAGCGGTCGGGCCTTTATGGTCAGTTATGACCGCACCCTGGACGAATTTACCCGTCAGTTTTTTGATCAAGGCTCGAACGCCGAGCCGTGGGACCCATCGATTTATCCCCAGCAGTACCTGAGCAAAGTCCGCCGCGCGGAGCCGGTAGAACCCTTCAAACTACCGGCCGCCAATGTAGAAGTTTTAAAGAATGAGCGAACCGGTTCCACCCGGGAAATATCGATATTGATTACGCCGCAACGGCCAAACAGTATCATTCAACTCGCAAGTGAAGATGACTTCCGTATCGAAAGGATCTCGGTTAACGGGCAGGCATTTACCCGCGGGGCAGAAAACTTCAGCAAGGATGTCGGGCCCGGATTTTTCTTCAAGTACGTCGTGTCATCCCCTGATGAAACCGTCCAGGTCGAGATGACAGTGGCTGGAGATGCCGAGTTGTCATTGAAACTGTTTGAGACTTCCTTTGATTTGTTCGAGCAGGTCGAGGCCATCCAGCCAAGAAGTGAGCTTTATATGCCCGCGCCCTTTGTGATCACGGATGCCGTCATTTTGGGGCAGTCTATAGAATTCGAAAAGCGGTAGGGATTGCCCGGAGAAGCACAAGGGGACGGTACAGACGAGAAGTGACGCCCCCTCAAGATCGCGGACGCGAGTCCCCGGAGGCCCTGGTGGTCTGCCAATGCCGGGCTGCCAGAATCGGGATTTGGTATTAGACTGGGGGAATGCATTGCAACGAAGGATGAAACAATGCTCGGACGCGTACTGATGGGGTTAGCCATCTTTCTGGGACTGCTCGGTGTCGTGGCAGCGTATTGGCTCTACGCCCCCAAGCCGCCATTGCCGGCCGGCCCGATTGCTACCAGGTCACTCGACATCGGCGGCTATTCGCGGCACTACTCAGTGTTTGCGCCTTCAAGTCTGCAAGCGGGCGCCAGTGTGCTGTTGGTCTTTCATCCCTCGCAAAGTCATGGCGAGGAAATGCGCCGCATTGTCGGCAGCCCGCTCGAGCGCATGGCGGAGCAGGACAATGTCGTGGTTGTCTATCCGGACGGCTATGAAGGCCATTTCAATGACTGTCGCCGGGTGGCCTCCTACAGCGCCCGTGCGCTTGACATTGATGACGTCGGTTTTACTCGCCGGATCATCGAGCAACTGGCTGCGGAGAAGGGTATCAACCCGGAGCGCGTTTATGCTCTCGGATACTCCAATGGCGGCCATATGGCGTTGCGTCTGGCGCTGGAAGCGCCGGAGACCGTCAAGGGTGCAGTCGCCATCGCCGCCAATCTGCCTGCGCCGGAGAATATGGGCTGCACGGTCGCGTCTTCACCCGCCCGCGTCATTGTCTTCGTGGAAGGGACGGACGACCCCATCAACCCTTACGAGGGCGGGCCAGTCACCCTGTTCGGCTTCGGCAATCGCGGCAACGTGCTTTCTGCAGAGGCAAGTGCAAAATGGTTCGTCGACGCTCTCGGTCTTGGCGCCGGGGAAGTCCGGACCCTGGATCCGGTAGACGGTCTGTCGGCGCAGCAGCAGGATTGGACGTCGTCTAGCGGACAGGTTCGGCTGATCACCATCGAGGGTGGCGGTCACACCATCCCCCAGGGAGATTATCGCTTCCCGCGCCTGTTTGGCGCGACCTACCGGAGTGATGCCGTGTTGGAGTCCGGTTGGCGGCTACTCTCGGCAAGCGTGCAATAGCCAAATACAGGACAGGCCCCCGAAAGCATGATCAAGTCAGAAAACAGACAGGTGACGGACTTCCTGCATGACCTCCAGGCCCATGCCCGAGACCGTTACGACATCATTGAAGTGGTGCGAGATATTTTCCGGAAGCACAGCGCGGAGCTGGATGAGTCAATCAAATACGGCGGCATTGTTTACCAGCGCAACGGCGAGCTGTTGGCGGGTATTTTTGCCTATAGCAGCCACGTGTCAGTGGAATTCGGCAAGGGCTATGAACTGGAGGATAGTCACGCTGTCCTCGAAGGCAAGGGCAAGTACCGGCGGCATATCAAGCTGCATGATCTGGCTGACGTCAAGGCAAAGCACGTGGATCACTATGCAGGTGCGGCGTTGGAGTAAAGCCCGCAAGAGAGGCCGCTTTCAATGGCTGGAGCCGGGCGGTCGGCGCCCGGTGAACATCGATGACGCGCCATCCGGGGCTGGACAGCGCGCCAAACATTTCAAGCTTCAGTTGTGACCTAAGCCGGTGGGCTCCAAAACCTCGTCAGAGAAAAGCCGCAAGCCGGTAAGCTACTACTTCAGGATGCCCTGGCGCTTCTTTGCACCGGAGGGAGAGGCCGACTGGCTCTGCGCCGGCTCGAAAAGGACCTGGCCTGTGATCGTCGTGGTATTGGCCTGCAGGTGTGTCGAGGTGTTGGCGCAAACGCCTGCATTGTCGGGGCAATAAATATACATGGCACTGCCTCCTGCGCTACTACCGGTGAGCGCGATCTGCCCCAGATTGTTGATCTGGAAGGCTTGGGTAAATTCCGCGCTCGGGGCGTCAAACGACGTCCAGGTAACCAGGTCTGCAGCGAGCACGAAGCCGTGAGAAACCCCGTCAGCGTCCTGCCACTGACCGCTGATTTCTCCCCTGTTATTGATATCTTGAATAAATGTAAGCGCACCCGCCTCCGGGAAATTGAGAACTGTTGTTACGCCACTACTGATCAAAAATCCTTGCGGAAGTCCGCCGGTATCGTCGATAAACCAGCCGACGATATCACCTCTCGCATTAATACCGCGCGGCGCCACACGGAGGGCGGGAAACGGCAGGACAACATCGGTTACAAAGGTTGCATCCTGACCTCGAAAGCCGCCGCGTTGCGGTACGGAACCAGGTTCGCCAAGGTAATCGCCGACAAATTCTCCTGCGTTATTGATACCTTGGACGACACCGAACAGAGGAGTCCCGTCCTTGGTAATTTCGGATATCGAACCGTCCGGACTGCGGACGATTTCAACCAGGAACCCGGCGTCCACGTAAAAGCCGGTGACAGTGCCTCGATTGTTTACACCTCGCCCATGGGTCGGATTCCCGTCGAACTGGAAGGTCTGGTAATTCCC
>JASBTO010000136.1 GCA_030148365.1 Kangiellaceae bacterium | reverse complement strand
ATCGCGGAAACAACCGATTCTGTTGACCAGGAGACCGCTCTACAGGAGCCGGACCAGGACGAAGATGATCAGGATACCGAGCAGGAAAAAGTCAGCTGGTATACCTGGCTTACCGAAAAGCACAAAACCCCCAATTTTCATTTTATCGACCTGCTGGAATTGATCGGCGGCTAACCTCGCAAGTACTCACTCCATGACCGACAAAGACAACAATGCCCGCCCGGGCCTGCTGGGCGTTATCCAGAGTGTTCTGGCCGCCCTGTTCGGGGTGCAGAGCGAAAAAAAACGCCAACAGGATTTTGAACACGGCCGGGCCAGCGACTACATCCTGGTCGGTATCATTTTTGTCATAATGTTCGTACTTTCCCTGATCTGGTTGGTCAACACCATCATCGACTCTGCCTGATCCGATCCCGAAAAGGAGTTTTCATGAAGGCTATTTTACCGGCCATTCTGGCCCTGACCCTGTCGACCTCTGCAACGGCCACGGAACTGGCAGACACCCGTCACATTACCGTCAATGGCGAAGCCCGGGTTGCCGTCGTGCCGGACACGGCCGAATTCAACATGGCCGTGGAATTGCGCGGGACGGACCTCGACGCCTTGACCTCGGAGATGGAAACCATCACCCGCAAGGCTTTGCAGGAACTCAAGAAACTCGGCATCGCCAAAGAAGAACTGACCGCGGCCCAGGTGCAGGTCTACCCGATCACCGGTCCCAAGCAACAACACAAGACCACCGGCTATGCCGTCAAGCGTGACCTGCGGGTTGTGGTACGGGATCTCAAGCGCTACGGCGAAGTCCTCGATACCGCCCTCGCCGCGGGCATCACCCGGATCAGCAGTGTGGAAATGAAATCCAGCGTCGCCCGGGACCTGCAACGCCAGGCACTCGCCAACTCGGTCACCGATGCCAAAGCCAAAGCCGAGGTACTCGCCCGGGCTGCGGGCAGTAAAATTGTCCGGGTACTGTCGATTCAGGAAGGCTACTCCAATGTTGCCCGACATGAATCCCGGAATCTGGCCGCCATGGCCGACACGGCCAGCTTCGAGCCGGGCACCCTCGATATTCAGGCCCAGGTTTCGGTCATGTTCGAGATCGAGTGATCCCCGGCCGGGCCCTTATGACGCAACTCTATTTCGACTACAACGCCAGCACACCGGTCGCACCGCAGGCCCGACAAGCCATGCTGGAGTTCCTGTCGGAAACCCGAAACTTCGGCAATCCTTCCCGCGGACACTGGGCGGGGCTCGAGTCACGCGCGGGTCTGGACCATGCCCGCGAGCAGGTCGCCGCTATGTTGGGGGCAGAGGCCGGGGAGATTATTTTTACCAGTGGCGGCAGCGAGTCCAACAACCATGCCATCAAGGGCATTGTGCTCGACTACTGGCAGCGTCACGGACGCGCGCCCCACATCGTGACTTCCGTTTTTGAACACCCGGCGACCCTGCAACCGCTGGCATTTCTGGAGCACTTGCAAAGCGTCCGGGTCAGCAGGGTTCCGGTCAATTCCGGTGGCACCTTGCAAATGGACAAGTTACGGGACGCGATCACCGCGGACACGGCGCTGATCAGCATCATGCACGCCAACAATGAAGTCGGTACCCGGCAACCGGTAGCCGAAATTGCAGAACTGGCCCGCGCGGATAATATCCCTTTTCACGTTGATGCGGTCTGCTCCGCCGGCAAGATCCCCGTCGACGTCAAGACGCTCGGCTGTGATCTGCTGTCAATCAGCGGCCACAAACTCTATGCGCCGAAAGGCATCGGCGCCCTGTTTGTTGCCGGGGATCTGGCGGCCCGTACCCGGGCTTTGATCAAGCCCCTCGTACACGGTGCCGGCCAGCAAGGCGGCATGCGTTCCGGCACCGAGAGCGTGCCCCTGGCTGTTGCCCTCGGCGCGGCTTGTGAGCTGATAACAGAAGACTATCTGAAGCGGGAAGGCGACCGGCAGGCCGGGTTGACCGAATCCCTGTGGCAAGGTTTGACCGCCATCAAGGGGCAGCCGGTCGTCCGGAACGGCCATGGTGCGCCGGCGTGGCGTTTGCCCAATACCCTGAATGTCTCTTTCCCGGGTATTGACGCCAGTCAGTTCTTTGCCGCTTTGCCGGATTTGGCGGTCACGACCGGCGGGGACTGCAGTTCGGTGGTCGCTCTCATGGGGGGGAACGAATCGGAAGCACGCGGTTCGGTGAGGTTCAGCCTGGGGAGGCTGACCTCGGCAGAAGATGTGCGGCAGGCAGTCGGCAAAGTAAAAACCGCCCTCGCCGCTCAGTCAAAAAATGTCGCGGGGCTCAAATGAAAGCGCTGGGACAGGGCCTTGATATGACGAACCGACAAGGAGCGCTTGCCGTTCAGAATTTCTGACACCACACCCTGGGTTCCGACTTCCGGCAAGTCGACCTGGCGCAGACGATGCTGGCGCATCAGAAATTTCAGCGCCGCCACGCCGCCGCCGGTTGTCTCAACAATATTCTCCTGCTCGTACTCGTGAGCAGACTTGGCCATGATTTCAATGAGTTCGTGCAGCCGGGTATGGGGGTTGTTGCCGGCCACTTTCATGACCTGTTCGATCTGTTCCAGTAGATGTCGGTATTCCTCTTCAGTCCGCGGCTTGTGAAGAACCGGCTCTACCTTTGCCCAATGCTCGATAGCATTCAGTAAACTCGAGTCCATAATCAATTCCTTCTAACAATATCCCTTGCTGGCTGGACATGGTTAATAAGTACAACCTTCGATGGAAAGTCTATTCGGGCGCAAATTTGCAGGGGTAGTGACGCAAGCGGAAAGTAGTAAAAGTCGCCTTCCGAGGTGACCCGGGGAAAGGTTTCGGTCAACTCCTGGGCGGAATGGAAATCAGAATTGGTGAGTATCTGGAGCCAGCCATTGATGGCATCAGTTGTGCCGGGGTAATTTTCCTTGGCTTCAAGCAGGTGACCCACTGCAATAACTTTCACCGTCTTGCTCCTTTGACCAGCCAATTGTCATTGACTGTTTTTCAGCATCCTGCAGAAATCCGATTATAGCATAAAGTTATAAAAATGACGCCAGCAGTTCACCGGCCTGATCCCGCGACTGGCCGTTACAGGAGATAAACCGCTGAACCTGGAAAGCCTGCAGTCGCGCGTTCCGGTAAATCTCCCGGGTAAAAACTGTGTCGTGGTTGGAAATGATCACCGGGACCCCACGCTCTGCCAGACGCTGGGCTTGCACAGCCAGCTGTGTTTGCATATCCAGAGAAAAGGCTTTCTGGCTGTAACTTGTGAAGTTCGCCGTAATCGACCAGGGTACGTAGGGCGGGTCGCAATACACGACATTATTGCGCCTTGCCCGGGCCAGGGTCGCTCTGAAATCGAGGCAGGCAAAGGTCGCCCGGCGCGTCGTCGCTTTCTGGGCAAAGTGCACCATCTCGCGCGCGGGGAAATAGGGTTTCTTGTAGCGGCCGTAGGGGACGTTGAAGATGCCCTTGAGATTGTACCGGCACAGGCCGTTATAACCGTGCCGGTTGAGGTACAGAAAGAGCGCGGATTTTTCCCGTCCCGGCGCCACGCTGTTGAAGCGCTCACGCAGCCGGTAATAGACGGCTTCCTGATTGTTGTCGGCAGTGAAAAGGCGGCTGGCATAGTCGACAAACTCACCGCCTTCTCGCGCCAGCGTCTGGTAGAGATCGATAAGATCCGGATTATTGTCCGCCAGCAGATAGCGGTCATAGTCGGTGTTGAGAAACAGGGCGCCGGATCCGACAAAAGGCTCAATAAACCGGTTACCCTCCGGCAGGGTCGCCAGGATACGGGGCAGCAGGCGGAATTTTCCGCCCGCCCATTTCAGAAAGGGCCGGTGCAGGCGTGTTAGTCTTGTCACAAATTTGGTACCTGGTTACGGTCAGACCGTGCCGGGCCGGCAATCAGAAGATGGCTGCAAGTGTAAGCAAAACCACTGCCAATTGCAGCCCTCGAAACCCTCTGGACGAGCATTTATGACAAAACCCCGGTATTCCGGTCCGGAAAATCCCGCCGCGCGACTGGTTCTGGCCCACGGCGCGGGCGCCGGCATGGACTCGGATTTCATGGCCGCCATGGCGGCCGGATTGGCAGCCCGCGAGATCGGTGTCTGGCGTTTTGAATTTCCCTACATGCAGTGGCGCCGCGAACAGGGTCGCAAGCGACCTCCGGATCCGATGGCCAGGCTGCAGACGGCCTACCGGGAATTTCTGTCCGGGCTTGAGGCAGGCGCGCCCGTCTTTATCGGCGGCAAATCCCTCGGCGGGCGGGTTGCGGCGACCATTGCCGACTCATCCCCGGTGTCGGGTCTGTTGTGCCTGGGCTATCCCTTTCATCCGCCCGGCAAACCGGAGAAGTTACGCGTTGCACCCCTGCAAGCCCTGTCAATACCGGCGCTCATTCTGCAAGGCACCCGGGATGCTTTCGGCAAACCGGCCGAGGTGGAAGGTTACGGTTTACCCGAAAATATCCTGGTGCACTGGCTCGATGACGGCGACCATGATTTTGCGACGCTCAAGCGCTCGCGCCACACGAAGGAGGAAAACTGGCAGGAGGCGATAACCACGAGCGCGGAATTTATCCGCGCTCAGATCAGTTAGGGTGGCGGAGATGGACAGCTAGCCCAACCAGCGCGGGATCAGGATGACGCCCCAGACGACCAGCGCCATGACGATAGAAGTCAGCACCAGCGCCGATCCGGTATCTTTGGCGCGGCCGGACAGTTCGTGTCGCTCGTGGCCTATCCTGTCAATCGTGGCTTCAATCGCGGAATTGGTCAGCTCGGCGATAATGACGATGAACAGGGTCAGCAGCAGCAAGGCCTTTTGTTCGGCGGTTTCGCCCAGCCAAAAGGCCAGCGGCGCCAGAAGCACCATAAGCACCGCTTCCTGGCGAAACGCCGCTTCATGGCGCCAGGTGGCGGCGAAACCTTTCATCGAATAGCCAAATGCGTCAAAAATGCGGCCGAGGCCGGTCTTGCCGGGTTTCATAGTTGTTTGAGCCCAGAGCCAACAGGCCGGCAAGTGTAATTATTTCCGCTTCAAATTTCCACGTTACCGGCGATATCAGTCGACCTGGCGCTCCGCTACACGGGCCATCCAGTCCTCATGGACCAGGAATCCCCGTAACCATTCCTGCCCATCGCGGAGCGCAACCAGCGCCCTGCTACCGGCTTGCGGCCCGAAGGCCGGGCTGGCCAGCAGTTGCTCCAGAGGCAATGTGGCCTCCAGCTCGTCCCTCGCCACGGTGGACAGCCACAACCGCTTCGGCAGGGCCGCCCACTCCAGAGCAGGGTCCTCGCAAGCTTCGAGCCAGTCGGCGGGCAGCCCCCAGTAACCATGGAGATGCCCCGGATGTACCCGGGTCGGGAGGGCCCGTGGGCCAGACAAGGGATAGAAGAGACGTCCTCTGAGCGCGACGGCCCGTGCCCGGATATCGATATTCCGCTCCAGAAGCTCAGCCTGGCTGCGGGGGTGATCGGACAAGCCAATCTGGTGATTCAGGAGCCGCTCGACCTTGATGGCGAGACTGTCTTCCGGGTTGGGACCGAACCAGTTGCCGACGTGGGTCAGGTCTCCGACGCCCATGTAGAATTTTACCGCCACCTCCAGATGCAGATGGTGTCCGGTGTTTCGGTTCTGCAGGATAAAATCGTATTCGCCGATGGTCCGGCCCGGCTCCCGGACCGGCAAGTTCCGGTCGACCAGCTCATAATCGGGGTGCCTTTCTATCCAGTCCGCCCACAGATCTTCAAAATAGATGCCAAGCCGTCCGGATCGGGTTACGGGTGCCGCCCCGTAGCCGCGTGCGCCGCTGTTATCCAGCAGCTCCCGGGGCGGCTGTAGCTCGGCGGCAGTGTCAATCAACGGTGGACTGGTGACCGCCCACTGCTGATCGCGAACCCAGCGAGGGATGGAGGTCATAACAAATTTTCCAGTTCGAGAAAGTATCCACCATTGTAGAAAAATTGGCGGGCAAGGGTGCAAAAAAAAGCCGGGGTAATTACCCCGGCCGGTTGTCATTGCTTCAGATTGAAGCTGTCAGCTTTTGTCGCCGCGATATTTCTTGTTCTTTTTCTTCTTTTTGTTTTTCATTTTTTCCTTCATCTGCTCATATTTTTCGGTCTGCTCCGGTGTCAGCAATGCCATGATTTGGCGATGAGTATTCTGCTTGGCTATAACACCGTCCGCTTTAACCTGTGCTTCGCGAACCATCAGATCCCGCAAGCGCCCTTCATCGAGCACATCGGCCTTGAGAACCTCTTTTTTCTCCTTGTGCAGCGCCTCGAGTTGCTCATAGTTCGGCTTCATCTGCTCCTTGAGGGACGCCCGAAGCTGCTCGACCTCGAGCTTTTGCGCATCATTCAGATCCAGCTTTTCCAGCATGTGCTCCATTTTGTGGTGCCGGTGATGATGACGGTCCTTGCCGTAGGGGTTTGCCATCGCGGCGCTGGTCAGCAAACCGAGGCCGGCGGTGGCCAACAGAATTGATTTGATCATGATGTCTGCTCCTTGAGTACGGATGTTGGAAATTCGACTACCACTCTATCGGGATTACTGCAAAGTTGCGTATTACCTGCGTAAAGAAGTGTAAGTTTTGTGCAACGGGCATTGACACTTTTTTACCGGCAAAATTTCCTTGCCATGGTAGGATTCCGCCATGAACTCCGATTTCCGCAACGACTTTTCATGGCCCATATCCTGATTGCCGATGACGACACCGAGTTATGCCAGTTGCTCGACGAATACCTGACGCAAGAAGGATTCACCGTGACCAGTGCCCACTCCGGCGCCAGCGCGGCGGATCTGGTTCTCGCCGGCGAACATGATCTCATGATCCTCGATGTCATGCTGCCCGGCCTCAATGGCTTTGACGTCTTGCGCAAGGTGCGTAGCCAGTCCCAGGTTCCCATACTCATGCTCACCGCCAAAGGCGAGGAAGTGGATCGGATCGTGGGGCTTGAGCTGGGTGCCGATGATTATCTTGCCAAACCCTGCAGCCCGAGAGAGTTGGTGGCGCGTATCCGTACCATCATCCGCCGCGCCAATCTGGCGCCCCCCGCCTCCACCAACGGACAAGTACTGACCATCGGCGATGTGGAGCTGGCTCCGGCCACTCGCGACGTGATCCGGAACGGCGACCGCATTCAGCTTACCGCAGCCGAGTTTGACGTCCTGGCCCTGTTGCTGGGTCACGCCGGCGAACTGGTCACCCGTGAGCAACTGTGTGAGCGGTGCCTTGGCCGCAAACCGGTACCCTTTGATCGCAGTATCGACATGCACGTCAGCAATATCCGCCGCAAGCTGGGCCCCGCGCCGGACGGCGGAGATCGCATCAAGACCTTGCGCGGCACCGGCTACCAGTACGTTGCCATCAACGGTCACTAGCCATGCGACTACCTCTGTTCTGGAAAATATTTCTGAGTTTCTGGCTCGCCATGTTGCTGATGCTCGGCAGCGGCGCCTTCCTGATTTCCCAGTTGCGGGAAAATGTCATCTTCACCCCCTTGGCCATGGGTGAAAAGAAGCAGCTCAAATATCACGTCAGCCGCTTTGAAAGCCGCCAGTTTCGCAAGCGGCATTTTCCCCATCTCGCGAAAGCCAAGCACAAGCGCGGTGAGGATACGCTCTATCTTCTGGATAACCAGGGCGAGGATTATTTCGGGCGCGTGCTGCCGGAGAGCTTGTCGCTGCTGTATCACAAGGCGAAGAAAAACGGCAAGGCCTACCGGGTACAGCAGGGGGATACGCTGCTGTTCGGGCCGGCCCGGACCCGCTTCGACCGTCAGGACTTCCTGCTGTTTATCAAGCGCGAAGAGTCCCCCATGCGCTTGCTGGCTCTGAAGATCCTGATCCACAAATTTTCATTGCTCCAGTTGTTCAGCGCTCTGCTGATCAGTGCTCTGTCCTGCCTGCTGCTGGCCTGGCTGATCACCCGTCCCATCCGGATGCTGCAAACTACCGCGAACCGGATTGCCTCCGGCGATCTGTCCGTTCGCGCCCGACCCGCCCTCGGTCGGCGTAATGACGAATTTACCGATCTGGCCCGGGATTTCGACACCATGGCGGATCAGGTCGAACGCATTATCAAGTCCCAGAAGAACCTTCTGCGTGACGTATCCCATGAATTACGGTCGCCGCTCGCCAGGCTGCAAGTGGCCCTGGGACTGGCGGAGCGACACGCTCCCGACGCACAAGCTCCGTTTCTCTCCCGGATCGATCTGGAGAGCAATCGTCTCAACACCATGATCGGGCAACTGCTCAATCTCGCGGCCCTGGAACGGGGTGTGGTCAGTGAAGATCGCACCCGGTTTGATATCAGTGAAATGCTGCACCTGCTCGCCGAGGACGCCCGCTTCGAGGCGGCGGCGAAAAACCTGGCGGTCGTGGAGTGCGTTGCCGAAGAATTGCCGGTTGAGGGTTATTACCAGATGCTCTACAGCGCCCTCGAAAACATCGTCCGCAATGCCCTCCGACACTCCCCCCCGGGCAGCACCGTCGAAATCAAGGCGAGCCGCGATGATGATCGCATTGAAATCCTTATCTGCGATCAGGGGCCCGGCGTTGCCGAGCAGGATCTGGAAAAGATTTTTGAGCCCTTTTTCCGACCCTCAAGCGCCCGGGAGCGGGATACCGGCGGTACCGGCCTCGGTCTCGCCATTGCCTGGCGCGGGATCGCGGCCAACGGCGGTCACTGCCGGGCCCGCAATCAGCAGCCTGCGGGGCTGTGCATGGCCATCAGCCTGCCGGTGGCCTTATAGATTCGTCCAGGCAAGCTGGATGGCAAGCCCGATCAACAACACGCCCATCCCCCGCTCGACCCAGTGACTGTAGTTGGCGAACAGTTCTCGAACCGATCGGGAGCCAAGCAGAAATGACAGAAGACTGAACCAGGCGGCAGTCGCAATGGCCATGTAGGCGCCATAGATTCCCCGCACCAGGTTTGGCGTTGAAGCCGCGATAATGACGGAAAACAGGGCCAGGAAAAACAGGGTCGCCTTGGGATTCAGGGCATTGGTGAGGAAACCCAGACGGAAACTTTGCCAGGCCGAGGGCGTCGGTGCATGCACCTGCGCACCTGCGTCCGGCTTGCCGGCGCGGGTCGCACGCAAGCCTTTAAAACCTATCCAGGCGAGGTAAGCGGCGCCGACATATTTCAGGGCGGTAAACACGGCCGGCGTTTCCGCAATCAGCAACGCCACACCGAGCAAGGCATAGGTCACATGCACCAGAATGCCGAGCCCCACCCCGATACTGGTTATCACCGCGGCGCGCCGCCCGTGCAGCAGACTTTCCCGGAATACGACCGCAAAGTCAGGACCGGGGCTCGCGACCGCGAGCAAATGCACGACCGCGATGGTCACAAACTCGGGCCAATAGGCGCCCAGTGACAGAGCTGCAAGATTCAGGAGATAACCTCCCACATGCGCCAGGTCAGATCCGCCATCATGGGTCCGTACTGACTTTTGACGAGGATACCAATAATCACCAGGGCGACCAGGCTCACCAGCCCCAGTTTCAGCCGGAATCTCGGGATTGGCGTAAACTTGCTGTCCGGCTTGCGCTGGCTGCGAAACCAGACAAACAGATACCGGGACAACAGCCAGACGCAAATGCAAATCCCGAGCAGCAGTGCCAACAGCACGCCTATGTGCTCTCTCTCGAAAGTCAGAGCTGCCCCGACGGCAATACCCGGCAGGAAATACAGCGGCGCCCAGATAAAGGCCGCGAGCAACATGGCAGCGGCGAACATCTTGACGGGCATATCAAGAATACCCGCCATCAGCGCAATCACGGCCCGGATGGGGCCGATAAACTGGCCGACGATGATACTGGCGACCCCGTGACGGACAAAAAATTTCTCCGAGTTGTCCATCAGTTTCTGGTGCCGCTCGACAAAAGGCCAGTGGTGAATACGCCGCTGGAATTTATAGCCCACCAGAAAGGACAGGCCCTGGCCGAGGACCGCTCCCGAGAAACTGAAGGCGGCCATCTCGTAGAAATTCAGGGCGCCGGAGCCAATGAATGTCCCCACGCCGACCAGCAACAACCAGCCGGGCACCGCCAGCCCGACAATCGCCAGGGATTCCAGAAATGCAATGCCGAACACCACAAGTCCCGCCCATTCGGGATTCATGATTATCCAGTCGAGAATTTGTTTGGCCGCTCGTTCCATTGCCGCAAATCATGCAGCTTTCACCGGAAAAAGTCGACCGTAAAAAGCCGCTGCCGTCCTTGCCTCCATCTGTGACAGTCGCTACTCTGGTGGTCCTGTCAGCCGCGATGTCACTGCCCCATGGATGAAGAATTCAAGCAACTGCTGAAGTATGCAGGCAATCAGCAGGTCCCGGTCATCCCGGAGGCCGAGAGCAATGTGCCCCTCCCGGATCTGGACATATGCAAGCCCGCAATCCCGGATCAGGAAGAAATCAACAGTTATCGCTCTGCCGGCGAACTGCTCAAACGCCTGGCCCAGACCATCAAGGCCTGGCGCAGCCAGTTGCCCAAAGATGTCCAGCCCGCCATCGCCGCCATTTTACCCGGGGGCATGAGAATCCGCGTCAAGCGGCTCGCCCAGGAATCCTTTCATGGCATCCGTATTGAAGGACTGATCGGCACCAGCCCCTGTATGCTGCTTACCCACCAGCAAAGCGTGCAGTTGCTCTGCTATGTCGAAAAGGTGAAAAAGGAAGATGATCGCAGGACCATCGGCTTCATTGTCGATGGCGAGGAAACGCAAGAATGATGGTCATGAGAAACTTTTACCGGTGTATTGCGGCGCTGCTTCTGGTCGGCGGATTGGCGGCTTGTGGGCAGGATGCCGATACCGGCGTCATCTACCTGGTGCGCCATGCCGAAAAACTCGCCCAGCCTGACGATCCCGGTCTCAGCGACGAAGGCCATGCCAGAGCCGAGCGGCTCGCGGAGCTTATGGCGGAGCGGGACATCGAGGAAATTTACAGTACCGATTACCGTCGTACCCTGGAGACCGCGGAACCGGTTGCCCGCAAACTTGGCCTTCAGGTTCGCCTCTACGATCCGTCCCGGTTACAGGCGTTTGCCGACAGTATCGCCGGCAAATCACAAAGAATACTGGTCATTGGTCACAGCAACACCACGCCCGAACTCGCCGAGTTGCTCGGCGCCGAGCCGGGGCAGTCGATGGATGAGTCAGAATATGGGCGCCTGTACCGGATCGAGCGGGACGGCGACGAGATCACTGCCCGGATAGACAATTACTGATCCATCGACTTTCGGCCATTACCTTTGGCGCCTGAAACACGACCGGAGCCGTCACCCGCTTCCGAGCTCAGTTCCTCGTCCAGCACCATGCGGTTCCGGCCTCTATTTTTGGCCTCGTACATGGCTTCGTCAGCTTTCGCCAGCACGGCGCGGACATCTTCTCCGGCGACCCACTGTGCCAGACCGAAACTGCCGGTAACGGCGTGATCCACAGGCGCCACTATCACTTCCGACATACCGCCAAGAATCCGCGCCACCAACTGTTTTGCCTGCCCAAGGCCGGTCTCCGGCAGCACCAGAGAAAATTCTTCGCCGCCATACCGGGCAATAAAATCCGGAGACCGCAGATGTTCTTTCAGATAATTGGCGATGGCAACCAACACCTGATCGCCGACGTCATGTCCCCAGGTATCGTTAATGTCCTTGAAGTGGTCGAGATCCATCATGACCACCGTCAGCGGTTCGTTATACCTTTGGGCGCGCTGGATATCCCGGTTCAAGCGCTTTTCCAGATGGCGCCGGTTGGCTATGCCGGTCAGGGCATCCTTGAGACTCATTTCCTGGACCTGCGCTTTCTGGGCCCGTAATTTCTTGACGGCCCCGCTCAGCTTCTCATTGGCTTCGTCCAGCTTCTCCCGCTGTGCCCGCATGATTGCATTTTGACTTTCGGTAAATTCGATTACCGACGCCATGCCTGTCTGCTTGAAAAACTCGTATCCCATATGCTCGATTTGAAGGCGGGTCTCTATACTGATATGAGGGTTTTTTTCGAGGTAATCATCAAGAGCATCAACCAGCAGAATTTCCCGAAAGCGATCGATTTCCAGAAGCACATCCTTGAGACTGTAGCCCTGTTCCCAGCGCTCCTTGCCGTGGCCCTCCGCGTCCTCCTTCATATCCGCCACGGCCTCACTGTCTTGTTGATCACGCAGCAGCGCGCAAAACTCCGAGAGAATTTCCGGCAGATGATCCCTTAGTTCGCTGAAGGTCATGGTATCTGCGGAGCTGATCCGGCCATCTTTCTTGACCCGGTCCCGCCAGCGTAAAAATATCTGGTCTTCGTGAACCTCTATGTGCTCGGCAAACTGCGTGGCTTCGGGTTGAGGTAGGTTGCTTCTTTGCATGCGCTTCCTGCGCCAGAGAGTGAAAGGATGAACATATCCAGTTAGTAAACAATAGAGACAGTCCCCAACAATAGCAACTGGGCAATCGTCAGGACAGGTCTCGATCCGGCCCGCCCAACCCCTGGCGCCAGACCACCGGGTTTTCGCCCAGATCAGCCTCTCATTTCAGCCGTACGCGCATTGGCTGGTTGCATATTCCCCCTCCTCGGTTATTATTCTTTTATCATCAACCAGTTACAGGATGTAACTTATGCTTCGGTTAAAATCCGTCCTGCTGGCCATAACTGCCGGCACCCTCCTGACCGCTTGCGCCACCTCGCCCACCGGGCGCAGCCAACTCACCCTGTTTCCCGACGATCAAATGGCGCAGATGGGTAGCGCTGCCTTCGCCGAGATGAAAAAAACGCAGAAAACCGATACCAGCCGCACCAACAACGCCTATGTCGATTGCGTCGCCAATGCCATTGTCGCGGCGCTCCGGGCCACCCCGGAGGTCCCGACGGACATGAAACGGACCGCCTGGGAAGTGGAAGTCTTCAAGGATGATTCGCCCAATGCCTTTGCGTTGCCCGGGGGCAAAATCGGCGTTCACACCGGCATGCTGAAAGTCGCCACCACCCAGGACCAGCTGGCCGCAGTCCTCGGCCACGAAGTCGGCCATGTCTGGGCGCGACACGGCAATGAAAGGATGTCACAACAATTTGCCGCCCAGACCGGGCTGCAACTGGCGTCCGTGCTGGCCGGGGAGCCCACCGCCCAGAAACAGCAACTGCTCGGACTCCTGGGGGTCGGCACCCAGGTCGGCGTGCTGTTGCCCTTCAGCCGCAAGCATGAATCCGAGGCCGATGTGATTGGTCTGACCCTGATGGCCCGGGCCGGTTTTGATCCCCGTGACAGCGTCCGATTATGGCAAAACATGGCTAAGGCGGCCCAGGGAAAAGCGCCGAATGAATTTTTTTCGACTCACCCGGCGACCAGCACCCGTATCCGCGATCTGCAAGCCAACATGAACTCCGCCATGGCGATTTACAACCAGGCCAGGGCCCGGGGCGAAAATCCCTCCTGCAAGCGGTGAACGGTCGGAAAGTGGCAGCATCCCGCCCCGGACGGGGCGGGCTGGATTATCGGCAAGAAAGTGTATTGAATCCCCGGCGCTGAACAGACGCTCAAGTCAGATCAGCGAGATAGCCTTCGCGCTCATTGATCCTTTCCAGATACAGTTCTTCAAAATCCTTCACCACGGATTTTTTCACCGAAGGCCGCTTGAGCAGGGTCTGTTGCCAGCGGTCGATTTTCGGGAACCGATCGAACCAGTTGTTGCTGACGACTTTCTGCAGAATTGCCGAGCGCATGAAAAATGGCGCGAAGGCCGTGTCAACCAGGGAGAACTGGTCGCCGGCGAAATAGTCTCCGCCTGCCAGAGCTTTCTCAAGTACCCGGTACTTGCGATCCAGATCTTCTTCAATGGTCAGATAGGTTTCCTGGCGCCGGGCCTGGCTCAGCTGGTGCTGCGCGGTCAGCAGGTTGGAGGCAAATTCAATCCAGGCGCGGTGCCTGGCACGTACCAGCGGCTCTTCCGGGAGCAGCTGCGGCGGATAGACTTCGTCGAGATATTCGTTGATAACACTGGACTCATAGAGCACTTCGTCGCCGACTTCCAGCACCGGCACCTTGCCCAGCGGGGAGATTTTCCTGAACCATTCCGGCTTGTTGTCCAGCTTGATGTATTCAATGTCGTAATCAATGCCTCTTTCGAGCAAATTAATCACGGTGCGCTGAACAAACGGACAGAGTTTGAAGCTGATCAGACGAAGTCTCTCGCTGGACATAACATTTCCTTATTAGTGCGATGAGCTCTTGAGACAGGACGACCCGGCCTGCTTGCCGGGACGGTCATTTAACCAGGTCACCTCAGAATAACGGGAATTCTCCGGATGCACAAACCTCCTCGCTATCGGTATATTCCGGCAGGTTGGCGAACCAGGGCCTCCGGCAACCGGCAGGCCTCCCCCGTAGGGACGGCGACACCCGCCATTCATATCCATTTACAGTCCAGGCCGTCAAAAACCCCCGCCACCTCTGTTATCATCCGGACAAAAGTAACCAGGAATTCCGCCCATGACACGACTCAGAATCCTGGCCCTCGCCGGGCTGGTATGCACAACATTTGCCGCGACCGCCGCACCGCCGGAAAAAGCGCCGGATCGCAGTCAGGGTGACGGCCCCTATGAGCGGCTCATCCTGCGCGGCGGCATGGTCATCAACGGCGAAGGCGCGCCCCCCGTCGGCCCGGCGGATATCGTCATCGAAGGCAATCGCATTGTCTCGGTCACCAGCGTCGGCAATCCCGGTGTGCCCATCAATCCGGAAGGCCGCCCCAAGGCACACGCCGGCGATCAGGAAATCGATATTTCCGGCCATTATGTCTTGCCGGGTTTTGTTGATCTGCATGGCCACATTGCCGGCAG
>JASBTO010000130.1 GCA_030148365.1 Kangiellaceae bacterium | reverse complement strand
GTTCCTGAACCGTTTCTACCAGGATCCCAAGGCCGCTGCCCTGCCCACCCAGCTGTTCTTCCTGTTCCAGCGGGTCCGGCAACTGCAGGCCGCCCGTCAGTCAGACATGTTCCAGCCGACCCGGGTCGCGGACTTCCTGATGGAAAAGGATCGCCTGTTCGCTCGTGCCACCCTCGATGAAGAAGAATTGCGCCTCTATGAGCAGGTCTACAAAAACCTGACCATTGACGCCCCGGTGCCGGATCTGGTGATCTACCTGCAGGCGCCGGTGCCGGTACTGCAGGAGCGGATCCGCAAGCGCGGCCGACCCGAGGAAGGCGGCATCCAGGAAAACTACCTGCAACGGATCGTGGATGCCTACACGGACTTCTTTTACTATTACGAAAGTACGCCTTTGTTGATCGTGAATGCGTCCGGACTGGATCTGGTCGAAAACGAGGCCGATTACGGAGAACTGCTCCAGCAAATCAGCAGGATCCGCACCGGTCGCCACTACTTCAACCCCAGGCACTGATCATGACCCGTCTCACCATCAGCCATATCGAAAAGCTAAAGTCCCGGCGTGAAAAATTCACCTGCCTGACGGCCTATGACGCCACTTTTGCCGCGTTACTCGACAAGGCGGGCATCGAGGTGATTCTGGTCGGGGACTCCCTCGGCATGGTCATCCAGGGCCGCGACACCACCGTGCCGGTAACCAATGTCGACATGGTGTATCACACCCGCTGCGTGGCCCGGGGCAATAAACAGGCCCTGCTGATAGCGGATTTGCCCTACATGAGCTACGCGACGCCGGAGCAGGCTTTCACCAGCGCCGCCGAACTGATGCAGGCCGGCGCCCAGATGGTCAAGCTCGAAGGCGGCGAATGGCTGTTGCCGACCATCACCCGGCTCACCGAGCGAGGGGTGCCCGTGTGCGCCCATCTGGGCCTGACTCCCCAGTCCGTCGATGCCTTTGGCGGCTTCAGGGTCCAGGGGCGCAGCGAGGCGGCCGCCCTGCAATTGCTCGCCGATGCCCGGGCAGTCGAAGCAGCCGGCGCCCGCATGCTGGTGCTGGAGTGCATCCCCGCGGACCTGGCGGCCCGGATCAGTGACGATCTGACCATTCCCACCCTCGGTATTGGCGCCGGCCCGGGCACCGACGGCCAGGTGCTCGTCTTGCATGACATGTTGGGGATCTCCGGCCTGTCAGCCAGGTTCGTGCGCAATTTCATGACCGGCCAGGAATCTCTCGACGGCGCCATCAAGGCTTATGTACAGGCCGTCAAGGATGAGCAGTTTCCGGCGCCGGAACACTGTTTCGAGTAAGCCGCCCCGCCATGGAAGTGCTCACCCGAACCGACCAACTCCGCGCAGCCGTCGCCAAGGCCCGGCAGGCGGGCGCCCGTATTGCCTTCGTCCCGACCATGGGCAATCTGCATGACGGACACCTGAGCCTGATCACCACCGCCAGAACCCGGGCCGATGTCGTGATCGCGTCTATTTTCGTCAATCCTGCCCAATTCGGCCCCGACGAAGACTATGAGACCTATCCCCGGACCCTGGAGCGGGATCAGGCGCTGCTGGCCAGTCAGGGAACCGATTTCCTGTTTACGCCCACAGTGGCTGAAGTCTATCCCCATGGCGATACCACTCGCACCTCGGTGGAAGTCACCGGCATTACCGATCGCCTCTGTGGCGCCTCCCGGCCCGGCCACTTCCGGGGGGTCACGACCGTGGTCAGCAAGCTCTTCAACATGGTGCAGCCGGACGTGGCCGTATTCGGGCAGAAGGACTTCCAGCAACTGCAGGTCATTCGGCGCATGGTCGAGGATCTGGATTTTCCGATCCAGGTGATGGGCGCACCGACCCTGCGAGAGCAAAGCGGACTCGCCATGAGTTCCCGCAACGGCTATTTGAACGAATCCCAAAAACAGCAGGCCGCGGGGATCTACCGCGCCCTTTGCGCCTGTGCCAGCGATATTGAAAGCGGCGCCCGCGACTTTGCCGATCTGGAAACCCAGGCCGTCATCGATCTTGCCGACGCCGGCTTCCGCATCGATTATTTCCAGATTTGCCGGCAGTCGGATCTGGAGCCCGCAATGGAAGCCGATCGGGAGTTGGCGATACTCGCGGCGGCCTGGCTCGGCGACACCCGACTCATCGATAATGTGCAGGTCAACCTCGATTGAGGGCAGCGGTTTGTCCGCCCGGCAAACCCGCAAAATTGGCGCCAGCTATTGAAACTGTCCGGCAGTTAGGGGAATCTTGTAGCCTGCCGGCCTCACTGACGGGTCCACGGAGAATACTTCGGCCCCGGCAGTACTGATTGCTTGCGCGCTGTCGGCCAGCGGCAAACCGGAAGACAAAATACCAGGGAAATTCAGGGGAGTAACATGTCGGAATCCAGGACCTATCGAGTGGCAGCCAACGCGGCAGCCCGTGCGCATCTGAAAAAAGCGGACTATGAATCCATGTACCGGCGCTCAATTGATGCGCCGGCCGAGTTCTGGTCGGAGCAGGCCCACAAATTTATCGACTGGTATCGTCCCTGGGATGAAACCATGGCCTGTGACTACAAGAGCGCCGACATCAAATGGTTTCAGGGCGGCAAGCTCAATGCCTGTTATAACTGTGTCGACCGGCATCTGGACGCCCATGCCGATCAGACCGCCATTATCTGGGAAGGCGACGAGCCGGGTCAGCAACAGCATATCTCCTACCGGGAACTCTATGAACAGGTGTGCCGGTTCGCCAATGTCCTGAAAAAACTCGGCGTCAAAAAAGGCGATCGGGTCTGTATCTACATGCCGATGATCCCGGAGGTCGGCTATGCCATGCTCGCCTGCGCCCGCATCGGCGCCATCCACTCGGTAGTGTTCGGCGGCTTTTCGCCCGAATCCCTGAAAAGCCGGATTCTCGACTCCGATTGCCGGGTCGTCATCACCGCCGACGAAGGCGTGCGAGGCGGCAAGGCCATTCCGCTCAAGGCCAACACCGATCAGGCCGTCGCCGACTGCCCCGATGTCCGGGCGGTCCTGGTGGTCAAACACCGTAACGCCCATATCGACTGGCATGAAAACCGCGACCACGATTATCGCAGTCTGGCCGCGCAGGTCGACGATCACTGCGATCCGGAAGCGATGGACGCCGAAGATCCGCTGTTTATCCTGTACACGTCGGGCTCGACGGGGACCCCCAAGGGTGTCATGCACACGACCGGCGGATATCTGCTCTATGCCGCCATGACCCACAAATACGTCTTTGACTATCACCGGGGCGACGTCTACTGGTGTACTGCGGATGCGGGATGGGTAACCGGCCATACCTACATTTTCTATGGTCCCCTCGCCAATGGCGCCACCACCCTGGTGTTCGAGGGCGTGCCGACCTATCCGGATGCCTCCCGCTTCTGGCAGGTGGTCGACAAACACCACGTGAATATTTTCTATACCGCCCCGACCGCCATCCGCGCCCTCATGGCCCAGGGGGACGAGCCGGTTCGCAAGGCGTCCCGCAAGTCCCTGCGGGTGCTCGGCACCGTCGGCGAACCCATTAACCCAGAAGCCTGGGAATGGTATTACCGGGTGGTTGGCGAAGAGCGCTGTCCGGTGGTGGATACCTGGTGGCAAACGGAAACCGGCGGCATCCTGATCACGCCGCTACCCGGCGTTACAGAGCTCAAGCCCGGCTCGGCGACGCTGCCTTTTTTTGGCGTCAAGCCGGCGCTCCTTAATCAGGACGGCGAAGAGCAGAAAGGCACGGCATCGGGGCAACTGGTTATGACCCAGTGCTGGCCGGGGCAGATGCGCTCCATCTACGGCGATCACGAGCGCTTCAAACAGACCTATTTTTCTCAATATCCCGGCTACTACTACACCGGTGACGGCGCCCGCCGTGACGAGGATGGCTACTACTGGATCACCGGCCGCATCGACGATGTGTTGAACATCTCGGGACACCGCCTCGGCACTGCTGAAATCGAGAGTGCTCTGGTCCTGCATCCGAAAGTTGCCGAAGCCGCCGTGGTCGGCTATCCCCACGACATCAAGGGCCAGGGGATCTATGCCTATGTGACGCCCATGAATGGCGTGGCCGGTGATGAGACCTTGCGTCAGGAACTTGCCGATCTGGTACGGACGGAAATCGGTGCCATCGCCAGGCCCGATATTATCCAGTGGGCGCCGGCACTGCCGAAGACCCGCTCAGGTAAAATCATGCGCCGGATCCTGCGCAAGATCGCGGAAAACCAGCTGGACGCTCTCGGCGATACCTCGACACTGGCAGACCCGGCAGTGGTCGAACAGTTAATCAGCGAGCGCACGGCAACCGGCTGAGCGACTGCCCCGGTGCGGCCCCCGCTGGCCACAGGAGTTTTGGTATTTTCACAAGGACAGAGGAGACAGATTATGTCGAACGAAGGCTACCACGAACCGACCACGGAACTGGACGACGACACCCGGGACATGCACCGCGCCATCATTTCGCTGATGGAAGAGTTTGAAGCTATCGACTGGTATAACCAGCGAATCACCGCCTGCAAGGACGATGAATTACGCGCCATCCTCCGCCATAACCGGGAAGAGGAGAAGGAGCACGCCGCCATGGTGCTGGAGTGGATCCGGCGCCGCGACTCCAAACTCAATGACGAGCTCCGGGACTATCTGTTCACGGACAAGCCGCTGGCGGAAAAGTACCGCTGAACCCGCTGTCACGGGCTCTGACCCCGAAAACGGGGTTCGGCCGTTAGTACAACAAGGACCAGTCACAAGGGAGTTTCACGAAATGCGCGATACCAAAATTCTGCTTTTCTCCGCCATGGTTTCCATGATGGCGAGCGCCTGCGCCAGTCAGGCGGATTCGACCCCGGTGGCCGAACCG
>JASBTO010000103.1 GCA_030148365.1 Kangiellaceae bacterium | reverse complement strand
CGGACAGGCCCTCCAAGGCATAATACTCACACTGCATCGGGATCAGCACTGAATCGGCGGCGACCAGAGCGTTGAGGGTCAGCATATTCAATGACGGCGGGCAGTCGATGAAAATGTATTCGTAATGGTTGAGCAGCGGTTTCAGTGCTTCGGCCAGTCGCCATTCACGACGTTCCATCTCGAAGAGTTTGACCTCCGCCGCGGTCAGGTCGCTATTGGAGGGCAGGAGATCGAAGTTGCCGGGTTTGGTTAACTGGATGGCATCTTCAGCCGGGCAGGCGCCGACCAGCACATCGTAAACGCTTTCTTCCAGCTCGGACTTGTCGACCCCGGAACCCATGGTGGTATTGCCCTGGGGATCGAGATCCACCAACAGGACCTTGCGTCGGGTGGCGACCATGGACGCGGCCAGATTCACGCTCGTAGTGGTCTTACCGACTCCGCCTTTCTGGTTGGCAATAGCTATTATTCTGGCCACCGTTACCTCTTTTACTTATAAGTAGTAATGTAATTTTTTCAACCCGAATGGGCCAGTGTAACCAAATGCCGCCGGGCCGCAAGTCCCGGTACCTGCAGGGACTCGATTTTACGCACCGTGGCATCGCTCATATTCGCAATCTCATCCGGTACGCCGTCTGCTTTCATGGCCTGCCACAAACCCTGGGGTGCAAGTAAGTGTTTACTTCCACTAATCATATCCGGGAGCGACGCGAAGGCGCGGCAGGTAATAACATCGAAGCCCGCCTCTGCCTGATAATCCTCCACCCGGCTGTGAATCACGTCGGTATTTCCCAGCCCCAGTTCGTGGATGGCCTGACGCATGAACCGGGTTTTCTTGCTGTTGGCGTCCAGCAGCGTCACGGATCGCTCCGGCTCCATAATGGCGACCGGGATGCCGGGCAAACCGGCGCCCGCGCCTATATCCAGTAAATTGCCGGCTTCCAGCAGGGGCAGGATCGATATCGAATCAATGATATGCAGGCGCAGTGCCTGCTCCGGATCGGTGATCGCCGTGAGATTGTAGGCTTTGTTCCACTTCAACAATAAGGCCAGATATTGCAGTAATTGCTCCCGCTGGCGTTGATCCGGGGTCAAGGCCAGCTCTTCACACGCCCGGGCCAGTTGCCGGTCCAGAGCACCGGAATTTGGCAGGTGGATCGCCAGCACAGCTTCAGGCAGACCGCGATTTGACGGGCTGGCCGGCCAACAGCGACCGCTTTTTCAGATACACCAGCAACAGCGATACGGCCGCCGGTGTGACACCGGCGACCCGGCCGGCCTGGCCCAGGGTTTCCGGGCGGGCGGCATTGAGCTTCTGGATGACTTCCGACGACAGGCCCTTGACCTCCTCGTAGTCCAGATCGGCGGGCAGACGGGTATTTTCATGACGCAGATTCCGGTCAATGTCACTTTGCTGCCGATCGATATAACCGGCGTACTTGGCCTGGATCTCAACCTGCTCGGCCACGCCGGAATCCGCCGCCCCGGGTCCGATCCCTTCGAGACCCATCAGGGTCCGGTAAGTCAGTCCCGGCCGACGCAGCAACTCGGATACCTTGAAGTCCCGGGTCAGGGGTTTATCGAGTATGTCCCGCAAAGCGACTGCCGCGGCACTGTCAGGCTGGATCGTTATCTTGCTGATACGGGCATTTTCCTGCTCTATGGCTTCACGTTTGGCGATAAAGGCCTCCCAGCGCTGGTCACACACCAACCCGAGGTCGCGGCCGGTTTCCGTCAGGCGCAGATCGGCATTGTCTTCCCGCAGGATCAGCCGGTACTCCGCCCGGGAGGTAAACATCCGGTAGGGCTCCTGGGTACCCCGGGTGATCAGATCATCAATCAACACGCCAATATAGGCTTCATCCCGGCGCGGACTCCAGGCATCCTTGCCGCTCACGAGCCTTGCCGCATTCAGGCCGGCAATGAGACCCTGGGCCGCCGCTTCTTCATAGCCGGTTGTGCCATTGATCTGGCCGGCGAAAAACAGGCCCGGTACAAATTTGGTCTCCAGAGAGGCCTTCAGATCCCGCGGATCAAAGAAATCATACTCGATGGCGTAACCGGGCCGGGTGATACGGACATTTTCAAAGCCGGGAATCGAGCGCACGATTGCCATCTGCACATCGAAGGGCAGGCTGGTGGAAATGCCATTGGGATAGACTTCATGGGTATTGAGGCCTTCCGGCTCGATGAAGATCTGATGCGCGTTTTTATCGGCAAATCGCACCACTTTATCTTCAATTGACGGGCAATAGCGGGGACCCACCCCTTCAATTTCACCCGAGTACATGGGCGATCGATGCAGGCCGTCGCGAATAATGTCGTGGGTTGCTTCGCCGGTATAGGTAATGTGGCAGTCAACCTGCCGGGGATGTTCGGCGGCGCTGCCCACAAAAGAGAATACGGGGACCGGCGTGTCTCCCTGCTGGGCTTCAAGTTGCGAGTAATCAATACTGCGGCCGTCCAGCCGGGGCGGCGTACCGGTTTTCAGCCTGGAAACCCGAAACGGCAAGGCACGCAAGCGCTCGGCCAGCGCCAGCGCCGGCGGATCCCCGGCCCGGCCCCCTGCGTGGGTGGACTCGCCCACGTGAATACGGCCCCCCAGAAAAGTGCCTACCGTCAGAACCACGGTGTCGGATTCAAACTCCACGCCCAGCTGGGTTTTCACGCCGGCGACCCGCTCGCCAGCCATGATCAGATCAACGACCGCGCCCTGGAATATTTGCAGGTTGTCCTGATTTTCCAGCGTTTCCCGAATAGCCGCCTTGTACAGCACCCGATCCGCCTGGGCGCGAGTCGCCCGTACCGCCGGCCCCTTGCTGGCATTGAGGGTCCGGAACTGAATGCCGGATTGATCAATGGCCCGGGCCATGATGCCGCCCAGGGCGTCGACTTCCTTGACGAGATGGCCCTTGCCGATACCGCCGATAGCAGGATTGCAGGACATCTGGCCCAGGGTTTCGATATTGTGGGTCAGCAACAGGGTTTTCACGCCCATACGCGCCGAGGCGAGCGCCGCTTCGGTGCCGGCATGGCCGCCGCCGACGACAATCACTGCAAATTTGTCGGGATAACGCATGAAAACTCTGTACCTGTCTGCGGGAAGGGGATGGATCTTACCCGCCTTTGCCTAAAAATTGAACAGTTTTAACCGCTTGATTCGGGTATTATTCCAGCGGAGTAGAAAGCGTCACAGCGAGATAATAACAATGTCGACCAGCGAAAGCGCTGTCACTTTATCACCCGCCGATCACAGACCCAACGGCCTTGCCGCACTGGGCTATTTCCTGCTTTATTTTCTGCTGAGCTTCGGCGTCAGCGTGATTGCCGCGACGCTGCACAGTCTGCTGGCCGGTTCCGGCGCCATCGGCGATTTTAGCCCCACCTTTCTGGCGGTCACCGCCTTTGCCAGCAGCGTTGTCGCTTATCTGGTCATCTTCGTCATTTCCGGTGACTACCGCGCAGCCCTGATGCGCCGCATTGCCGCGCTGGGGCTCGCCAACCGAATCCTGAACCGGCAGGTCGGCGCAGCCATAT
>JASBTO010000141.1 GCA_030148365.1 Kangiellaceae bacterium | reverse complement strand
ACTTTATCAAAGTAACTCACCAAATCCGGGTGACACCGGCGCAGGCCTTTACCACCACCCCATCCACGAGAAGTACGCCAGCCCGACATCCCCTTCCAGTCTCATGAAAGCCGGGGCCAGCTCGCGGAACATGATCGCCAGAGCGGCATGGCTAAGAATTTGCGGCCAGAGCGTCCGATAATGCAGATAGATGGCTGCCCAGACGCTGCCCATCACCAGGGTGGCGAGCATTAACGAAAAGTTCGGATAATGCAGCAGGCTGAATACCAGCGCAGCGAGAATTGCCGCCCTGTTCCGGTCACGGATTTGCGCGGCGATCCCGGCCGCCAGCAGGGGGCCGAGCAGCAACTGCTGGAGCAACGCCCATACCGGGTAGATAGCAATTCCCTTTAACCAGTGCTCTTCGCCATGCCGCGGGGCGGCTTCCGACCACCAGGCAACGACCAGAATGACCGCCAGCACCGCCAGCGAGGTGGCGGTTGCCCATAACCATGCCGCCGGGACGCCCGGCCCAAATCCGAGACGGAAATCCGGGCTGCGCTTCCGGCGTAACAGCATTGCCAGGATATTGATCGCCAACAGGCCCGCGGCCAGCCGGAAAATTATTGTCTGGCCGACAATCGCATAGCTTTGTACCAGTAACAGGGCGCCGGCCGCCAGGATCAAGGTGTTGAGGAGCCACCCCGACTTCCCGACCTTCCAGATCAGTAACGACAGGGCCGCCATCAACAACAGGGCCAGCGCCGGGAAATAATGATGCAGCCCCAGCCAGCGGCCGAGATTCGGTGCACTCAGTTCCGGAGACGAGAAAATCAGGGCGTGGGGATAGGTTTTCTGCAGCGCCCGGTACCGGTCGAGCACGAGTTCCGGGTGCTGCCAATGAGTGCGGTCATACACCAGCAAGGGACCCTTAACTGCCGGGCCAAAAGACTCGGCCGGGCTGAGCTGATTTAATGCCACGGCCCCGGGCGGAATATCCATACCGGAAGTTGGCAAGAGCTGGATTCTGTCGAGCCGGAACTCAATCCCCGGCGCCTTCACCGGATCGATACGTAACAGGTTAATGGCGCCCGCGCTGCCGCCCCAGACATCGGCGTGGGGCTCCGGAATGAAGCCCTCGCCGTCATGGTCATAGCGCCGCCAGCTCAGCTGCTCAAGATCGAGAGTCAGGTTCTGCCAGCCGGCCTGAGTCGCTACCGGTGAGCTCTGGTAGATCGCGTAGCTGCCGGGGATCCGGAACAGCAAGGCGAACCGGGAAGGCTGCTCGCTGAACAGACGTACCTGGATCTGCTGGTAGAGGTCGGTCGCGACCGGGAGGCCGCGAAGGTTCAGAAAGAATGCCGGATTGTTGGTGTCCGATCGGGCGGACAGGATCCCGTCTGAAAACTGCAGGTCGGTCATGCCCTCCTGCATCTGCGGCAGCAAGTCCCTGCTGCTGTCAAACTCCCAGGAAAATGCCGTGCCCTCCGACTGCAGATCGGAAAGCGCACGCTCGCTATGCCAGTCATGGAAAAGCGTAAAGGTAGCGCTGGCCAGTACATAGACGAGCAATATACTCGCCAGCAGTAATATTGAATTTTTCAGCAAGGTCATGAGCCTGACAACACAGAAGCGCAAAATTGTAACAAAGAAAAGAGTGCCGGTACTGTCTGAATCTGGCCGCACGTAGTTGTCTGTGGGACAATTAAGGGTATTCAAGCCGATTTCCGGGGGAACCCCAATGATTGATGCCAGGACACTCGATGACCTTGCCGCCAAACTCGCGGACAGTATTCCGCCCCAACTGAAAGACATGCAAAAGGAGCTCGGCGATCAGTTCAAGACCTTGCTGCAATCGAACTTCGCGAAAATGGATCTGGTCAGCCGGGAGGAATTTGATGCCCAGACCCGGGTATTGCTGCGTACCCGAGAGAAACTCGAAGCTTTGGAGCTGCTGGTCGCGGAGCTGGAAGCCAGCGCCAAATCTCAGTCGAGTTCCTGAATCTCCCGCACAGGTCTAAGGCCCCGATCAAATAGCAACTGCACTTGCGCGGCAAATACTTCCGGCGCGCCGCTGGTGACAAACTGTTCCTGACCACCGGCTTCCTTGCGCAACAATCCCGACTGCTCCAGTCGCGCCTGCAACTGGCGAGCCACCGGCTCGCCGGTATCCAGCAACTGCACATCCGGCCCGCATATCTCGGCAATTTGCGGGCGCAGTAACGGGTAATGGGTGCAACCGAGCACCAGCGTATCGATGCCTTCTGCGAGCATGGGTCCAAGATACTGCTGCAGCAACTCCCCGGTTTTCGGTGAATCCGGGCGACCGGCTTCAATTTCCTCCACCAGACCCGGACATGCCCGGGAGACAATCTGCGCATCGCCGCCAAAAGCTTCGAGCAGACGCTGGTAACGACTGCTCGCCAGCATATGGCGGGTAGCCATCACGCCGATCCGGCCATTGCGACTGGCGGCTACTGCCGGCTTGATGCCCGGCTCGATAGCGACAATCGGCATTGCATGTTGGGCCCGCAACCGATCGACCGTGGCGGCGGTCGCCGTATTGCAGGCGACCACTATGGCCTTGACCTGATTACGATCCAGATAATTGCAGATCTGTTCGACCCGCTCGAGGAGTTGGGCTTCGGATTTATCACCATAGGGTGCGTGGGCAGAATCGGCGACGTAAATCAGATCCTCTTTCGGCAGCTGCGAACGGATCGATGCCAGTACCGACAATCCGCCGACACCGGAATCAAATATGCCGATAGCGCGCAACGCCTCGTCGGCAACTTCTTCAGTCATTTGCAGCCGGTCCCCGGATCGTCGTCTTCAGCCCTGTTCCATGGCGTTGATAAAAGCATTGGCTTCATCAATGGAGGTGTTCATCTCCCGCACCAGGCGATCGATGTCGGAGCGCACGCTGGTCAATTCGTTTTCAATAGAGGCAATGGCCCTGGCGTTCAGGTTGTGCTTGAGATAGAGCACCTGATCGCGAAACGCAGACAATACCGGCTCAATGCGACTTTCGGCTTTCTGCATCGCCTGCATCAGGCGCGCGTAGCGGGTCTTTGTTTGCGATAACTGTTGCTGGCTGGCGCGGCGCAGATTGGCATTGGTATATTGATCCAGCTCTTGCTGCCACTCCTTGAACAACGCACCGGCGACACTTTCCACGGCCGCAATACGGTCTCTGACCTCATTGGCCCGGGCTTCGCTGCTTTCGAATTCACTGTTCAGGCGGTTGTAGACTTTTTCCAGATCGCCGCCGTCATAATTGACGACTTCGGCGAAGCGCTCCAGCGTGGTCTGGAACTGCTCTTTGGCATCTTCCTGGGAGTCGCGGGCGTCTTCGATCCGA
>JASBTO010000095.1 GCA_030148365.1 Kangiellaceae bacterium | reverse complement strand
GATCCGGCGGCGCTATCGCGGCGAGAAAATGCCCCTCGGCGTCGGCAAACCGGCCATGCTTCTGGTGGATGGTCGCGAGATCATTGTGGGCTTGGTTATCGCCGGGCCGGATCGACAGGCATTTCCGGTAGTAATCCGCGGCTTCCTCGTAGAACTCCGCACGCAAACAGAAAGCGGCGATCTGGCGGACCTGATTTGCATCCTCCCGGACCCGCTGATACAGCTCGCTGAGCACTTCCAGACAGGCGGCCCTCTGGCCGGCCTGGAACAGCACCTGAGCGAGTTGTTGCAAGACCGCCACATTGTCGGGCTCGAGTTGGCGGTGGCGGCGCAGTTGCTCGAGCCGGGTTTGCAGGGATTGGCTCATGCGGGATCCAGCTCGTGATGTCGGAAGCAGGTGGTGACATGATCATTGACCATGCCGGTCGCCTGCATGAAGGCATAGCAAATGGTGGAGCCGACAAATTTGAAACCGGCTTTTTTCAGCGCTTTGGCCATGGCATCGGACTCCCCGGTCGTGGCCGGTATTTTGGACTCGTCACGCCAGGCATTCCGGATCGGGGCGCCTTCGACAAATTCCCAGATGAAGCGGTCAAAGCTGCCATATTGTTCCTGTACCGCCAGAAAGGCCCGGGCATTGGTGATCGCGCTGGCGACCTTCAGGCGATTGCGGACGATACCGGGGTTTTCGAGTAATTGCGCCTGCTTTTGGTCGGAGTAGCGGGCAATTTTCTGCGGGTCGAAGCCGTCAAAGGCGTGACGGTAATTCTCGCGTTTTTTCAGGATGGTGATCCAGCTAAGGCCGGCCTGGGCGCCCTCGAGCAACAGGAATTCGAACAGGATGCGGTCGTCGTGGACAGGCACGCCCCATTCCTCGTCGTGGTATCGCATGTATAGCGGGTCACTGCCGGCCCACCGGCAGCGGCTCAGGGAATCAGTCATTCGGCAGTGTTGGGAAAGTGCGGGTTTTCGATGACGCCGAGATAATTGCCGAAGGGATCCCGAAGGGTCGCCACCTTGACGCCGTCGCCGACATCCTCGGCGGCCTTTTCGACCGCGGCACCGATACTGACCAGCCGCTTGACCGTGGCGTCGATATCTTCCGTACCCCAATATGCGGTAGCGCCGGCTTCCTGGCGGTCGCTGTCTCCTTCCCGGGGCAGCAATCCCAACTCATATCCTTCGACATTGAAGCCGACGTAAAAAGGTTCATCGAAATAGGGAGGCTTGCCGAGGGCCAGCTGATACCAGTCTTTACCTTTCTCCAGATCATCGACGGGATAGACGACGGTCATCAGTGCGGTGAATTCCTTTTTGGGACTGTTCATGGCGGGGGACGTCTCCTGTTGCGGGGCCGGGGTGGCGCAGGCGGCTATCAGCAGGATCGGGCCGACCAGCGCCAGACAGCGAAAATAAGTCGACATTATCTTCATTCTGGCTCGATTCACGAGATTCCACTCTTAGAAATGTCGGCAGGTTACAGTATAATGCCGCTCTTTTGCGACGAAATAAATGGTTGATCACGTGGCCGAGCCGGACAGTAAATCGAATACCTTTCAGGGCCTGATCCTGGCATTGCAGAACTACTGGGCCGAGCAGGGCTGTGTCATTGTTCAGCCGCTCGATCTGGAAGTCGGCGCAGGCACCTTCCATCCCGCGACCTTCCTGCGGGCTATTGGTCCCGAGCCCTGGAGCGCCGCCTATGTGCAGCCCTGCCGGCGCCCGACCGACGGCCGCTATGGCGAGAACCCGAATCGTCTGCAACATTATTATCAGTTCCAGGTGGTGATCAAGCCGTCGCCCCTGGACATCCAGGAACTCTATCTCGGGTCCCTGAAAGCCCTCGGCATCGACCCCTTCGAGCATGATATCCGCTTTGTCGAAGACAACTGGGAGTCGCCGACTCTCGGCGCCTGGGGGCTCGGTTGGGAAGTCTGGCTGAACGGCATGGAAGTCACCCAGTTCACCTATTTCCAGCAGGCCGGCGGCCTCGAGTGCAAGCCGGTGACCGGCGAAATTACCTACGGCCTCGAGCGCATTGCCATGTATCTGCAGGGCGTTGACAGTATTTTCGATCTGGTCTGGACCGAGGGCCCGATGGGCAAGGTGACCTACCGGGACGTCTTCCACCAGAATGAAGTGGAGATGTCGGCGTTCAATTTTGAGCAGGCCAATGTCCCGGAACTCTTCCACCAGTTCGATTACTGCGAGGCGGAAAGCAAGCGCCTGATCGACAAGAACTTGCCGTTACCGGCCTACGAGTTCGTTCTCAAAGCCTCTCATGCCTTCAATCTGCTGGACGCCCGTCACGCCATCTCGGTGACCGAGCGCCAGCGCTACATCCTGCGAGTGCGGACCCTGGCTAGGGCCGTCGCGCAAAGCTACTACGATGCCCGCGAAGCGCTGGGTTTCCCCATCTGTAACCAGCAAAAGGCGGCCAGTTAATGACGACGCGGGATCTGCTTATAGAAATCGGCTGCGAAGAGCTGCCACCGAAAGCCCTGCGCCAACTCAATGAGTCCCTCGCCGGTCAGATAGCAGCCGGCCTGGAAAGTCTGGAGTTGCCATTTTCCGGGGTCGAGCGCTATGCGACGCCGCGGCGTCTGGCCGTGATTGTCCGGGATCTCGCGGACGCGCAGCCGGACCGGGAACAGGAACGCCTCGGGCCCGCGGTCGCCGCAGCCTTTGACGACAACGGCGAGCCCCGGCCGGCCGCGACGGGTTTTGCCAAATCCTGCGGGACCACGGTCGACCAGCTGGAACGGGTGCAAACGGACAAGGGCGAGCGCTTGCGCTACGTCGTCAAACAGAAAGGCAAATCCGTCGCGGATCTGATCGGCGATCTGCTGCGAGGCGCCGTGAAGAAATTACCGATCCCCAAGCCTATGCGCTGGGGCGACAGTGACGAACAGTTCATTCGCCCGGTACATTGGCTCGTGGTCCTTTACGGCGATCAGGTGCTGGACACCGAATTGCTGGGCCAGCGGGCGGGCAATGTCAGTCGCGGTCACCGCTTCATGTCGGAGGGGCCGATAAACCTGACCCAGGTCGATGACTATCTGCCCGCCCTGAAGAAAAATCATGTCATCGCCGATTTCGATGATCGCAAGGCGGAAATCAGCCGCCAGGTGCGCGCCCTTGGCGAGAAGCTCGGGGGCGTCGCGCAGATCTCGCCGGAATTGCTCGAGGAAGTCGGCGGCCTGGTCGAATGGCCGGTGGCGCTGGCCGGCAAGTTTGACGAAGAGTTTCTGGACGTGCCGGCGGAAGCGCTGGTGTCGTCCATGGCCGAGCATCAGAAATATTTTCACGTGATGACCGAAGGCGGCGAGCTGCTGCCGGGCTTTATCACCGTCAGCAATATTGAAAGCAACAATCCCCAGAGCGTGATCAGCGGTAATGAAAAAGTGATCCGGCCGCGACTGGCCGACGCCAAATTCTTTTTCGATACCGACCGCAAACAGACACTGGCATCACGGGTCGGCAAACTCGAGAAGGTGGTGTTCCAGAAGCAGCTGGGCTCCATCCAGGACAAGGCGCGCCGGGTCGCAATCATCGCGAAAAAAATCGCCGGCGCCCTCGGCGCCGATGAAAGCCGCGTGGCCCGTGCCGCGGAGCTCAGCAAATGCGACCTGGCGACGGACATGGTCGGCGAATTTCCGGATCTGCAAGGCATCATGGGCGGCTACTATGCCCGTCACGACGGCGAGGCGGAAGCCGTCGCCATTGCCCTGCAAGAGCAGTATCTGCCGCGCTTCTCCGGGGATGATCTGGCGGCCGATCCGGTCGGCCAAGCTCTGGCGATTGCCGACAGAGTTGACACCCTGGTAGGGATTTTCGGCATTGGCCAACCGCCGGGCGGCGCCAAGGACCCTTTTGCCCTGCGCCGCGCCGCCATTGGCCTGATCCGGACCCTGGTCGAAAAACAGTTGCCGCTGGATCTGGCGGATCTGATCGACTGGGCCCTGCCGGCCTTTGAAGACCGGCTCACCAACGCCGACGTCAAGGACGATCTGCTGGAGTTCATTCTCGAGCGCGTCCGGGCCTGGTATCAGGAGCAGGGGATCGAGACCGACTTGATCAATGCGGTCATGGCCCTGAAGCCGACCACGCCAATCGACTTCGATGCCCGCATCCGCGCCATGCAATTTTTCCGCACCTTGCCGGAGGCGGAAGCCCTCGCCGCCGCCAACAAGCGGGTCAAGAATATCCTCGCCAAAAGTGACGGTGTCGAGCCGGGCAACATTGACGACAGTTTGCTCGTGGAAGCGGAAGAAAAGGAACTCGCCAACTGGATCCGCGGCATGAAACAGGATGTCGCCAACAAGGCCGGCGCCCGGGACTACCAGGCGGTACTGGAAATGCTGGCGGGACTGAAAACCCCCGTCGACAATTTCTTTGACGCGGTCATGGTCAACGCCGACGACGAGCAGATCCGCAATAACCGACTGGCGCTGCTGGCGGAACTGCGGGCCCTGTTCCAGACCGTCGCCGACATTTCCCTGTTGCAGGCATCATGATCCACTGGGACCACAAGAAACTGGTGGTCCTGGATCGGGACGGCGTCATCAATCAAGACTCCGATGCCTACATCAAGTCGCCGGCAGAGTGGCACCCCATCGAAGGCAGCCTCGCGGCCATCGCCCGACTTAACCGGGCGGGCTTCCGGGTGGCCGTCGCCACCAATCAGTCCGGGATCGGCCGGGGTTTTTATGATCTGACGACCCTCGGCGCCATGCACGAAAAAATGAAAACCCTGCTCACCGCAGAAGGCGGACACATAGACGCCATCGAGTATTGTCCCCACCTGCCGACGGACGGCTGTGATTGCCGCAAGCCGGCAACCGGCATGTTGAAAGCCATCGCCAAAAAATGCCGGGTCACGCCCGAGGAGATACTCTACATCGGAGACAGCAAGTCCGACTGGCGGGCGGCGCAGAATTTCGGCTGTGAATTCATTCTGGTGCTGACCGGCAAGGGCGAGCAGACTCTGGAGCAAATAGAGACCCGGGCGCTGCCGCCCATCTTTGGCAACCTGCAGGAAATTGCCGATTCCGCCGAGTCCTACCTCGCCAGCCAGGCCTGAGGCAATTCGATTAGAGCGACAGACGCCGGAAGATAAAGTCCGGTAACCACTTGATAATCAGCATGATGTAACGCCAGAACCAGGGCGTATAGAGGGTGCGTTTGCCTTTCCGGATGGCCTTCACGATATCGTCCGCCACCTGTTCGGGCTTGGCATAGAGTGCGTTTTTCGGCAGATCCGCGGTCATGGGCGTATCCACAAAACCCGGTTTGACCGTCAAGACCTGGACGCCGGTCCCGGCGAGCCGGTGTCGGAGCCCGGCCAGATAGGTGGTCAGTCCAGCCTTGGCGGCGCCGTAGGTATAGTTGCTTTTGCGGCCCCGATCCGCGGCCACCGAGGAGATGGCGACCAGGGTTCCGGTGCCCGCCTGCTCCATATCCTGCGCGAGCAAAGACAGCCACAGGCAGGCGGACGTGAAATTCACAGTCAGCGCCTGCTTG
>JASBTO010000092.1 GCA_030148365.1 Kangiellaceae bacterium | reverse complement strand
GGTCTGGACCGTCGCGGGCGACAATCCCGACAGTCTGGTCCTGCTTTCAGGCGCCCTGATTCTCAGCCTGGACAGAGTTATCTGGGTGCTCGCCATCCTCGGGCTCGCCAAACGGTTTCTCGACAGACCATCCCGGAAACTGGCGTATTTCAACGACGCGGTCTATCCCTGGTACATTCTCCACCAGACCATCGTCATTGCGGCCGGCTTTGAGCTCTCCAAATATGCTCTGGGCCCGATATTTGAGCCCCTGGCTGTCATCGGTATTACCTTCGCCGGCTGCGCGCTCGGCTTTGAGGTGATCCGCCGGGTGCCGGTATTGCGGCCCTTGTTTGGACTCACGCTCGAGGGTAGCCATTCTCGCGCCTGGCAGGTTGCCGGTTATGGTCTGGCGGCGGTGCTGGTGGTCCCCCTGGGACTGGAAATCCTGCTGTAGGAGGCGGATTGCCAAAAGCCCGCCGATCGGCCCGACAGTATCAGCTTTGATGTCTCGCCGGATATCCTATATAAATCAGGAAGTAAGGCGAAGGCTGAAAGAATAAACAGTTCCACTAACCAGACCCGGAAGCGGGGGAGCGCCCGGCATGAAGCCAATATGCATTCGACAAGGAGATGCAGAGTGTCCACAAAATCCATGATCAGAAATTTCCTCGCGTTGATAGGCGGCATTGTCATCGGCAGTCTCGTCAACATGGCACTCGTCAGTCTGGGTCCGTTGCTGGTGCCCCTTCCCGAAGGTGCGAACGATTCCACCCTGGAAAATCTTCGCGACAGCATGGCCTTGTTTGAGCCGATACATTTTCTGTTCCCCTTTCTGGCGCACGCCCTTGGCACCCTCGTCGGCGCGTTTGTGGCCGCCAGATTTTCCACGAATCACCACCTGCTGCTCGGCATGTTGATTGGTGTCTTGTTTCTGCTCGGCGGTATCGCGGCGGCCAGCATGATTGGCGGCCCCCGGTGGTTTATTATTCTCGATCTGGTGCTGGCTTATCTGCCCATGGGTTATCTGGGGGCGAAACTGGCGGGACGCAAAGCATCCGTGACCGTCTGAGCAATTCCTGAATCGGTGCGCCGCGCAATGCTTTGGTGTGCGGTCTCCTGAAATGGCTTTTACGGAGTAGACGTCATGGTCTGGATCCAGGCGCTGGCAGTAGTCAGTTTCATACTGGTACACCTGTTTGCGGGAAAGCTGCGCTTTCTCGACGGCATTCCCCGCAGCCGGTGGTTGTCCTTCGCCGGCGGTATCGCCGTCGCCTATGTTTTTCTGCATGTTTTCCCCGAACTCGCCGAAGCCCAGGAACTGATTGGTGAAGCGTCCAATCTGGCCACATTCATTGAACACCACGCCTACCTGATCGCCGTCGTGGGACTGGCGGTCTTTTACGGGCTCGAGCGCTCGGTCAAGACCGCGCAGCGGCAGCAAGGTCAGGCTCCTGACGGCGGTGGCGGCGAAACCACGACCGGCATGCCGATTTTCTACCTGCATATCACTTCCTTTGCCATCTACAACGCTCTGATTGGTTACCTGCTCGTGCACCGCGAAGAGCAGGATATTCAGGGGCTGTTCTTCTACTCGGTGGCGATGGGCCTGCATTTTCTGGTCAATGATTTCGGTCTTCGCCAGGACCACAAGGAAACTTACCGCAGGATCGGGCGGTGGATACTGGCGGGTGCGGTTGCAGTCGGCTGGCTGGTCGGGCTGAACACGGCAATCAGTCAGGCCGCGGTCGCGGTGCTCTTCGCCTTTCTCGCGGGCGGCGTCATTCTCAACGTGCTCAAGGAAGAGCTGCCCGATGAGCGCCAGAGCCGATTTCTGCCCTTTGCGATTGGCACGCTGGTCTACGCGATCATTTTGCTGTTGTTGTAAATCTGAATAGTCCTGGATTATGCAGTGGGGCGCGGTATCCCGATAGCGCGCCGGAATGAAAAAGGAGTGACCTTATGCGACTACATGTAACAGCGCTGGCGTTGGCAGCCGGGATACTCTGGGGAGGGGCCGTTTTTCTGGTCTCTTTGGCCCACTGGATCTGGCCGGATTACGGCGCGGCGTTTCTCAATCTCGCCGCTTCCATATACCCCGGATATGAACCCGACTCGACGGTGGGCTCAGTACTGATCGGAACCCTCTACGGGCTGGTTGACGGGGCCATCGGCGGAGCTGTGTTTGCCTGGCTCTACAATTTGTTTGCGGGGCATTCTGGCGAGTGAGGAGCCCGGCATCAGAAGCCGGGCCATCTTTTACTCCGCGACTTTGACGCTGCCGGTGTCCATCTCCCGGGCATGCTCGAGCTCTTCGCTGAAGGCCTCGGCCTGGGTGGAGCGGGCCTTGCTGAAACGAGCGATGCCGAGGTAGATAATCGGGGTCAGAAACAGGGTGAAGCCCGCCGCCAGACCGAGTCCGCCGAACACTACCCAGCCGATGGAACTGCGCGCCTCAGAGCCGGCGCCCGATGACAGTACCAGGGGCAGGGCGCCGAGGACGGTGGAGATGACCGTCATGACAATCGGTCGGGCGCGAATGGTGGCCGCTTCAAAGACCGCATCCCGGACCGAGCGGCCTTCGGCGCGTAACTGATCGGCAAACTCCACCAGCAAAATCCCGTTTTTGGCCATCAGGCCGATCAGCAAGATCAGCCCGATCTGCGAAAATATATTGAGGGACACACCGGAGAGCACGAGAGCATAAATCGCGGCCGCAAGCGCGAAAGGTACGGACAACATGACCACGATGGGACTGGTCAGGCTTTCGAACTGGGCGATCAGTACCAGAAACACAATCACCAGTGCAAAGGCGTAGAGAATCGCCAGATCCCGGGAGGACTCCTCAAGAGTCGCGGCTTCACCCTGCAACAGCATGTTGATGTTGTCCGGTAATACCGCCTCGGCCAGCCGCTCGATTTCCGCTACCGCTTCCGCAAGGGGAACGCCCGGTGCGATATCCGACTCCACCTCGATAGCGCGGTGCTGTTCGACCCGATCCAGCTCGGCCGCCACCCCTTCTTCGACCACACTGGTCAGGCTGGACAGGGGGATGAGGGAGCCGGCACGGGAGCGCACATAGAGGTTGCCGAGATCGGAAGGCGAGGTCACCCTGCGGGTTTCCGCTTCCAGCAAAATCGGGATCGACTGATCCCGGACATTCAGATCAATCAAATCCTCGCCGCCGACCATGGCCCGCAACACCAGCGAGATTTCGTCGAGGGGTACATCCAGATCCGCGGCGCGGCGCCGATCGATACGGATGGACACCTGGGGCTGGGTCGGCTGGTAGGAAATTTCCGAATTGGACAATATCTCCGATTCTGTGTC
>JASBTO010000088.1 GCA_030148365.1 Kangiellaceae bacterium | reverse complement strand
GGCAATCGCGCCGGCCGTCAGCAGGAAGCGGATGACGCCTTCTTCATCGGCACCGTTTTTAAAATTCATGTAGTAATGCAGTACCGCCGGAATAATTCCCGCAGCGCCGTTGGTCGGCGCAGTGACGACGCGTCCGCCGGCGGCATTTTCCTCATTGACCGCCAGTGCGTAAAGATCCACCCAGTCCATGACCGAGAGATTGTCGGGTTCATTGTTCTTTTCGCTTTCCAGCTTCTGGAACAGGGCAGGAGCTCGACGTGTGACCTTGAGACCGCCCGGTAAAATGCCTTCCCGCTCACAACCTCGGGTCACGCACGCCTGCATGGCGTGCCAGATCTCCAGCAGCCGCTCACGGATCTCGGATTCGCTGCGCCAGGACTTCTCGTTTTCCATCATCAGCTCACTGATTGAAATCCCGTGCTGGCGAGTCAGACTGAGCAGTTCATCGCCGGACCTGAACGGATATTTCACCTGGGTGTCGTCTTCCATGATAGGCGAATCGGCATCAATGTCATCGTTAACCACAAAGCCGCCACCAACCGAATAATAGACCCGCTCGAGCAGCAATTCGCCTTGGTCATCATAGGCACTGAAGCGCATGCCGTTGGCGTGCTTGGGCAGGGTTTCCCGGCGCCGGAACAGCAGGTCAGAGGCTTCGTCAAAACCGATGGTATGTTTTCCGGCGAGGCGAACCTGTTTGTCATTCCTTATCCGATCCAGGCGATCGGGGATCACGTCCGGGTCAATGGCTTCCGGTTTCTCGCCTTCGAGGCCCAGCAAAACCGCCTTGTCACTGCCGTGTCCCTTGCCGGTGGCGCCAAGAGAGCCATACAGCGAGGAGACCACGCGAGCGGTCCGGGCAAGGAGGTTTTTGTCCTCAAGAGCACTGACAAAACGGTGACCGGCACGCATGGGGCCGACCGTATGGGAGCTGGACGGGCCGATGCCGATGGAAAACATGTCGAATACGCTAATAGCCACGGAATACCTTCAGTAGGTGCTTAAAGCAAAGCATTTGATAGCGGGAAAATGTCCCGGAATTGTATCACAGGGTGTCTGGCCGGAGCATACCTGTCCGGAGGTCCGGCCAGAGCGGCTCAATCGTAAAAGTCGAGCAGCCCGGCCAGATCCACCAGTACCCGGGCGGTGGCACCCCAGACCACCCTTTGCCGGTAGGGAATCACATAGAACTCGCGGCGCACGCCGTCGAGATGGCGGTGTTTGAGTTGCCGGTTGCCTGGTGAAAGCAGATGGGCAAGGGGGATTTCAAAGGCTTCGTCGACTTCATTGCGGTCAATATTCATCTGGTAGTCAGGCGTTACGGCCGCTACATAGGGGTGCATGATAAATCCGGTTACGGTCTGGTAACCCGGCATGGCGCCCAGCAACCTAATCTTCGAGTGCGGCACGCCGACTTCCTCGTAAGTCTCGCGGATGGCGGTCGTTGCCAAATCGGGGTCTGCATGCTCGCGGGCGCCGCCAGGAAACGCAATCTGGCCGGCATGATGCCGCAAGTGGTTGGCGCGCCGGGTAAGCAACACCTGTAAACCGCCGGCTTCGGCTGGCCGATCAACCAGCGGTACGAGCACGGCGCTGTCGCGAAGTCCCTCCGGCGACAGCGACAGGGTGTCCCGGGGGACCCGGGTCAGGGCGGCAACGATATGCTCGAGGGTCAGGGACATCAGGCCAATTCCTGCTCCAGTGGCGGCAGTATGCGGCTTAACTTGTCGAAAATTTCCTGGTACTCCTCATCGACCTGCGAGTCCGCCACCAGACCGCCACCGCCCCAGGCGTAAAGGGTCTGCCGGTAGCTGACGAGAGTGCGAATGGCAATACTGGTATCGAGCCGGCCGCGGAAATCGATATAGCCGATTGAGCCGCAGTAAACCGTACGCCGGTGGGTTTCCAGTTCCTCAATGATTTCCATGGCCCGAATTTTCGGCGCACCGGTAATGGAGCCGCCGGGAAAGCTGCCGGCCAGCAAATCAAGGGCGTCCCGGCCTTCGGCCAGTTCCGCTTCGATCGTCGACACCAGATGATGCACGGAATGAAAGCTTTGCAGACCAAAGAGTTCGCTGACGCGCACCGATCCGGTCCGGGCATTGCGACCGATATCGTTGCGCATCAAATCGACAATCATGAGATTTTCCGCACGGTCCTTGTCGCTGGCTTGCAGCTCACGGGCGAGGACTGCGTCTGCCTCCGGATCTCGGGAGCGGGGCCGCGTGCCCTTGATGGGCTGGGTAACGATCCTGGTGCCTTCAACCTGAATGAATCTTTCCGGCGAAACCGACAGGATCTGGAAGTCGCCCAGATTCAGGTAGGCGGAAAAGGGCGCCTGGTTGCTCTGGCTGAGGATTTTGTACGCCTGCCAGGCAGAGCCCTCGAAAGGCGCGGAAAATCTCTGTGCCAGATTGACCTGGTAACAGTCACCGGCATGAATGTATTCCTGCACCCGGGCGAAGGCGGTTTCGTATTGTGAGCGCTCCTGATCCGGCTGCCAGGTACCGGTGAGGTGAAAACCGCTGTCCGACCCGGTGCATTTCAGGGACAGTTCGTTGAAAAGCGTGCACAACCGTTGCCAGTCGGGTGTTGCGAGACAGAAATTGACCAGGTAGCTGCGATGCAACCGGTGATCATTGAGGTAGGCCCAGGGATAGAATCCGAGGGCAACTTCCGGGACCGGCAGTTCATCTTTGGCAAGACTCGGCAGCTGTTCGAGACTGCGTCCGAAATCATAGGAGAAGTAGCCGAGGGCGCCGCCGTGATAGGGCAGGTGCTGTAATTCATCGGGGAGCCGGGCTGCCGTTTCGGCCTGTTGCTCGCAGAGTTGTCGCAGCACCTGCAAAGCCGGGTCGTCTGTTTCGACAAGTTCCGTTCCCCGGCGGACGCGCACCTTTCCGTGGTCGGCGGTAAGGGTCGCGACAGGATCACTGACCAGAATATCGTAACGGCCTTCGGGGTGTTCTCCATCGCCACTGTCGAGGAGTATCGACCAGGGTTTTTCAGCGAAAAATTCGAACAGGGCAAACTTGTGACGTCTGCCCAGATAGGGAAGATCAATCCAGGGGGCGGTTACCGGCTGCAACGGAAAAATTCTCCAGATACTTTGGTGGCCAGACTAACATAATTCCCGCCCGCGGTGGAAAGCTCCCGACCACGGATTTTGCACCAAATCCGGACAATGTTGAGGTATAATTGTCCGCTTGTCGCCCGGCTTGGGAGCGGCGGAGCCGCCGTGATTATTGAAGCCGGAGTGTGATTCGTGTATGGTGTCGCGCACCACGCAGGTGGCATCGTGACGGTCGCGACAGGTCGCGCTTTTCATGAGCCTGACCGGCGCTTTCCAGCCCCACCAGAGAACCCAGCGGAGTGATAAATGGCGGCGATCCGAAAGGACGACTTTATCGACAGCGTGGCCGATGCGCTGCAGTACATTTCCTACTATCATCCGAAAGATTTTATCGAGGCCATGACCTCGGCCTGGCAGAAAGAGCAGAACCCCGCGGCCAAGGACGCCATCGCCCAGATCCTGATTAATTCCCGCATGGCGGCAACCGGTCACCGACCAGTCTGTCAGGATACCGGTATTATTGTCGCCTTCGTCAAAATCGGCATGGCGGTGAACTGGGATACCGACCTGACCGTGCAGGAAATGGTCAATGCCGGCGTGCGCAAGGCCTACACGAATCCGGACAATCCGCTGCGCGCGTCCATTCTCGCCGACCCCGCCGGTGCCCGCAAAAATACTGGCGACAACACGCCTGCCGTTGTCCATATAGAAATGGTTCCCGGCGACAAGGTGGAAGTGCAACTGGCCGCCAAGGGCGGCGGCTCGGAAAACAAATCCAAGTTTGTCATGCTCAATCCCTCCGATTCCATCGTCGACTGGGTAGTCGAGACGGTACCCAAAATGGGCGCTGGCTGGTGCCCGCCGGGCATGCTGGGGATCGGCATTGGTGGCACC